>NZ_MIBT01000043.1:0-6242 GCF_001829605.1 Sulfuricurvum sp. RIFCSPLOWO2_12_FULL_43_24
AAAAGATCCCCCTTTCTCTTCGAGCAATTTCAACGCTTCACGTGATTTTGAACATTTCGGGTTATGCCAGATGGTTGTCACAGTATTATCCTTTTTTAGCGGTATTATAACTTCCTTCCGTCTCTACCGATAGAGATAGATTTTACTCTGGAATTTAAGCTCAACAGCTAAATTACAAGCAAATCTTATCTGACTTTATGATACGATAAAAACAATTTTGAAAAGATTCAGTTATTGAGGATTGTTTGTGCAGTTTAGATTTTTATCCCTTTATCTCATAGTTTTAACCTCACCTCTCTATGCAACCCCTTACGAATTTGGTCATGGATTCAATCTTCATGATTCTTTAACAGCGGGAGGTTATGTCTCCACTGAATTTGAATCCAATCAACAAGCAGATACTTTTACAATCGACGATGTTGCCGTTATGGCATACGGTAATATCGGATCTAATGTTTCGTATTTAGCAGAACTCGAAGCAGTCGGATTTTATCATAAACACCTTACCAATGGGAATGAAGGGGGAAGTCAAAAGTTTCATATCGAACGTTTATACATGGATATTTGGATGTCCGATACCTTTAATTTCCGCGTTGGTAAACAGATAACTCCGATCGGATATTGGAATCTTGAACCGATTAATGTTCTACGAGACACCACATCCAACCCCCTCTACAGTTCTCTTTTATTCCCGAAATTTTTGACCGGTATCGATATGAACGGCTATCTACCCCAAAGCAGTACAACCCGCTATCATCTCTTCGGCCAAGCAACCCACGATATGGATGAAGAGTATATCAATATCCCAAATACCCATTTTTACGGTTTATCCTTAGAACATGAGCTCTCCATGGAAACAAGTTTCGGCGGAAGTATCGGGGAATTTATCGCATTAAACTCGGATGAAAAAACACGTTTTTTACAAGGAAATGTAAAATACGATAACGGTTCTCTCCTCCTAAGCGCAGAAGCCATTACAGCTCAAACCGACTATCAGCATGCCAAAAGCGATCTTACCCTCAGCGGATATTTCCAAAGCGTCTATCATTTTTCAAACGAACACGCTATTGTAGGACGTTACGAATATTACGATGATCAGCATCGTGATTATAAAGACCACATCGGTATTTTCGGATACAGCTACCGTCCAATTTATCCTATCTCTATCAAAGGGGAATATCAGTGGCATTCTCAAGAAAATGAGAACCGTACCCTACTCTCCTTTTCGGTACTCTTCTGATGAAAAAATTGTTGATTTTTTACTTTCTTTATGGGAGTTTATTCGGTGCGGAGTACAGTATTATTATCTCTAAAAAGATCACTCTTTCAGAAATTACGTCCCAACAAATACGGGATCTCTTTTTGATGAAACGTCACGCCATCGGGAATCAAAAGATCATTCCGCTCAATCTACTCGGTCAAGACCCTTCTCGAATTACATTCGAAAATGAAATTTTAAAAATGGATCGAGACCGTCTAAATACCTACTGGGTCAAACAGCATTTCCAAGGGCTAACCCCTCCCATTACTCAGCCTTCTCATGAATCCATCAAAGCATTCGTCCAAAATGTCGAAGGAGCAATCGGGTACATCCCCTCCTCGATGGTTGATTCGAGTGTAAAGGTCATTTATGAGTTTTAAACTCAAAACGATTCTCCTCTTTCTGGCGGTCAGCCTCATCCCCTACGCTCTAACTATGTTTTTGGTAGGCAACTCGTTCCGTCAGGAACTCTACGATGCCGTTACGCAGGAGATGAATACCCAACTGCACTTGAGTGTTGAACGTATCGACCAACATCTGCTAACGCTGCACAATGATATGGCATTCCTAGCAAAATCGGATATCATGAACGATGTTTATACCAAAGACTTAGATCGACGTATCAGTAATGCGTTGTTATCGAAAAAAAATGATCTAAAAATGGTGGGAGATTTTTATCTTACCGACCCCCATGGGATGATTATCGCTTCCAGTGATTTCAATACAATTGGAAAAACAAACCGTTTCAAATCTTTTTTGAGCGTTAACGTCTACTCGACATTCTCAACGCAACCGATCGGGATACTCCATGTGCGCTATCCGGTAGAAAATTTCAAACGCTTTTTTTCCAATACGCAACAAAGACACTATTACATTCAGCATGCCGATGGAACGACATCCCTACGTCCTTCTCTTTTTCAGGATTCTCTCAAAGTATCCAAAACACTTAAAAATGCTCCCGATCTCACCGTCGTCTTGGAAGAGAAAAAAGAATTTGCCTATCGTCTTTTGTACAAATACGAACTATGGTTTATCCTCTTCTTGCTCGGCGGTGCTGTTTTTATTGCACTTGCCGCTTATTTCATCGCAACGCATTTGATCAAACCGATCATGACCCTCTCCAATACCGCTAAAAAAATTACCCGTACACGCGACTACACCCAGCAAGTACACATTAAACGAGACGATGAAATCGGAGAGCTTTCACGATCTTTCAATACCATGATCAGCGGAATGGATCATGCCCTAAACGAAATCACCGATCTTAACCAAGAAATCGAAGAGACCCAAAGAGAAGTCGTCTTTACGATGGGTTCTATCGGGGAAAGCCGCTCCAAGGAGACAGGAAATCACGTCAAAAGGGTGGCAGAATATTCCAAACTTCTCGCATTGTATTACGGATTGGATGAAGAGGAAGCGGAAATGCTCAAACAGGCTTCTCCGATGCACGATATCGGAAAAGTCGCCATCCCCGATGCCGTTTTAAATAAGCCGGGACGATTTGACGAAGAAGAACGTCGTATTATGGATACCCATGCCTTACTCGGCTACGAGATGCTTAAACACTCACGCCGCACTTTACTCCAAGCAGCGGCGATTGTTGCTTATGAGCACCATGAAAAATACGACGGAAGCGGGTATCCGCGAAAGCTATCAGGAGAAGCGATCCATATTTACGGTCGAATCACAGCCCTTGCTGATGTATTCGATGCACTCGGAAGTGACCGCGTTTACAAGAGGGCATGGGATGATGAGAAAATTTTCACCCTCTTTAAAGAGGAGAGAGGGAAACATTTCGATCCTCAGCTCATAGATATCTTTTTTGAGCACTTAGAAGAGTTTCTCACCATTCGCGAAACCTTTAAAGATACTCACGAAGCCCAAGAATAAGACTCCTAATTAATACTATTAACATTTCATTCTTGCTTTATTGATTCTATTGCTATAAGATATGCTTATCACAACAGAAAAGGTAAAAAAATGAAAAAAATTATATTGGTGTTTTTACTATCCATAGGTGCTTTGTTTGCTGCACCGCTTAATACGAGCGGTAAAGCCTCGGACATAACGGTAAAAATACAATCTGACAAAGATTTAATGGTAGGGCAAAACAATCTGACGATTACCCTAACCAAAGAGGGTAAACCGCTTGCCCCAAAATCGGTAGAAATCAAAGCGTTTATGCCTGAAATGCCGGGGATGCCGGAGATGAGTGATAAAATGAATTTAAAAGGGAAGAGTGGTATTTATAAAGGCTCTCTTAACTTTGCTATGAGTGGCACATGGCAAGTTTCTGTAACCATAGTAGATACGGATGGCAAACGAAAACGATACAAAACTTCAGTCAGTTTGTAGTTATGAACAAGGTTATCTTGGCGCTTCTTTGTGCAGGTGTATTAAATGCTCAAACGTTTGATGCGTTCATAGCCGATGTTCTCGTGCAGAATCCTGAGATCAAGGCACTTGAGGCCGAAGTAAAAGCGGCGCAGGAGGATGCAAAGATCGCGGGTAAACTGGACAACCCTCAACTCGATGTACAAGTAACCAACATAGACTTTACCAATCCTACCAAACGAAATATCGAACCTATGCAGCAGGTAATGATTGGCATATCACAAAACATCCCCCTTACAGCGAAACTAAGTGTAAAAAAAGAGGCAAAAGAATTAGTTGCCAAATCTTTAGAACACACGGTGTCACAAAAAAAGCTAAATCTTGAATTTGCTCTTAAACAAAGCGGTTACGATTTAGCAAAAGCAAAAGAAACCAAAAAAACATACGACAAATATTTGCAAACACTTAAATTTGCATTGGAACTTTTGAGAGCTTCCAATACCGTTGGAAATACAGTTCATAACGAACTTATTCGAGGTGATATGGAAATCGCCTTTTTTATGCGCAAAATGATCGATTTGGAAAGCGAAGAGAAAACTCAACTTAGAAAGCTTCAAAGTTTTGGGGTAAAAGTGGAGAAAGGGATTCAGATACCATTTTCAGTACCGAATACTGACGTTAAATCCATAGTCATAGAGGACTCAAAAGAGTACGCCTCTCTCAATACGACGGTTGATTCATTAGGAAAAGAGTTACAGAGCGAGAAACTCTCACAAATACCGGACATAGGGCTAAGCCTAGGGTATGCCAGCGCCGATTCTGAATTTCGTAATTATTGGTTTTTTGGAGTCAGCATCCCACTGCAAATATACGGCAGAGAAGATGCCCTAATCAAGAAGACACAATACGAATTAAGCGCCAAAATAGAAGAAGGTGAAAATCTTAAAAATACCCTTTCGTATGAACTTGACAGCTCCAAAATAAAGTTAGAAAGTGCGCAAAAAAACTACGCATTAACCGATAAAATTCTAAAAACGCAACTCTCTCACTTACTCCAATCAGCCCTTGCATCACTCAAAACAACCGATTCGTCGAAAGCGTATGTCATAAGTGCCATAAAAGATGCCCTTAGCCTTGAATTAGAGTTGATAAACTACACCTATGACGCCAATATTGCTCTCGCACAAATCAAAAAACTTAGCGGAGAAGAACTATGAAAAAAGCCCTTTTGCTTACGATCCTCATCGTTACCGTATATGCACAGAACTACAAAATATCAACCGTTAAAGTCCAAGAAACACACAACATACCCCAAAAAGAATTTTTTGCAAAAACCTCTTTTAAAGAAGCATCTACAAAAGAAATCACCCTAAAGTTTTCAGGTTTTGTCGAGAAAATATCGGTAGATGAAAAGTATGCAAAAGTTTCGAAGGGTTCTTTGCTTTTTACTGTGTACAGTCCTGAAATTTTAGCGCTAAAAGAGGAACTCATAAAAACAGCAGAGTATGCCGAAAAATCAAAAGCGTTTGAGGATGAGACTTTTTCAAAAACGGCACTATCGTTACTTGAATCAACCAAACAACGACTGGCGCTACTGGGTGTTTCAAACGCAGACATCGCAAAAACCCTCTCCTCCAAAACCGCGTCCAAAACAGTTGCCGTATACTCCCCCTACAACGGTACAGTAGTGGAAAAATCTCTGTTTGCGGGTTCGTTCGCAGAAGCAGGCAAACCGCTCATGAGACTCGCCGATACCTCGACGCTTTGGGTAGATATCAAAATATACGAACGGGATATTCCTACACTGCAAAAAGGCTCTACCGTACTCCTGAGCTTTAGCGGGGCATCTAAAACCTACAAGGCAAAGATCACCCAAATTCTTCCCGAAATCAATGAGAACGACAGAAGCCTAACCGCTCGGGCAAGTCTGCAAAACGATGGACACTTGGTCGCCAATATGTTTGCCAAAGCCCGTATTGAATCCAAGGGGGGGAGAATTTTGGCGCTCCCGAAAACGGCCGTACTTGAGCGGGGCAAAAAGCAGTTTGTTTTTGTCAAAGTCGATAATAAGTTTGAACCGCTGGAGATAACGGCTAAAAAAATAGATGCTTATACGTATCAAATAGTAGACGGTATCACGCAAGGTGAAGAGGTGGCTAACAATGCGTTGTTCATGCTTGATGCAGACGCTAAAATAAACGGGTTATACTGAGATGATCGAAAAAATTATTGAGTTTTCACTCAAAAACCGAATTTTTATCTTTTTACTTTTTACCCTTTTATCTCTAGCCTCCTTTTGGGGGGTAAAAAATGCCTCTTTCGATGCTTTGCCTGATCTCACTCCGCCACAGGTTGTTATCGAGGTTAAATGGGAAGGACAAAGCCCGCAAATCATAGAGAAGCAGGTTACTTACCCGCTAACAACCTCATTTTTATCTTTGGCGAATGTCGAAACGGTCAGAGGATTTAGCGGATTTTCAACGGCACTGATCTATGTTGTCTTCAAAGACAAAACAGACTTGTATTTCGCTCGGACAAGGGTGCTCGAAAAGCTCAGCCAAAGCATAAAATCGTTTCCGAAAGACGCCTCAGTAACGCTGGGACCGGATGCCACGGGTGTTGGCTGGGTATACCAATACGCCCTTAC
>NZ_MIBT01000044.1:0-31329 GCF_001829605.1 Sulfuricurvum sp. RIFCSPLOWO2_12_FULL_43_24
AAACCGTTCATCATTATCACCGAGGGGGAACGCGGTATCCTCTCCACCAACGGTAAATATGAAGATCAGGCACTCATGCCGGGGCTCCATTTCCTCATTCCTATGATCCAAAAAGTGTACGTTGTCGATACCAAAGTTCGTATCATCAACTATGCCGATAAAATTGATCGTGCTTCAACTGCAGGGGATGGAATCGTCCTCAAACCGGCGATTACCGTTTTGGATAAACGGGGACTTCCTGTCTCTATCGATATCACCGTCCAATATCGCTTAAACGCACAACTCGCGGCACAAACCATCTCCAACTGGGGCTTTAGCTGGGAAGATAAAATTATCGATCCGGTAGCCCGCGATGTCGTCCGTAACGTTGTCGGCCAATATGAAGCAGAAAATCTCCCGATTATGCGTAATGCTATTGCGACACAAATCGAAGCAGGGATTCGTAAAAATGTTGAAGGACAGAAAAATGCTCCGGCACAGCTTGAATCGATTCAACTGCGTGAAATTGGTCTTCCTCAAAAAGTAAAAGATCAAATTGAGCGGGTTCAAGTCGCGAAACAAGAAGTAGAGCGTGCACAGCAAGATGTTGAACGTGCGAAACAAGAGGCGTTCAAAAAAGAGACCGAAGCTCAAGGTACTGCGAACGCTATTACGATCCAAGCACAAGCACAAGCCAAAGCCAACCATCTTATCGGTGCTTCTCTAACCCCTGGCCTTTTAAAATTGGAGCAAATCCAAGTTCAAGGTAAATTTAACGAAGCCCTGAAAGAAAACAAAGACGCTAAAATTTTCCTCACCCCAGGGGGATCAACACCCAATATTTGGCTCGATACCAAAAGTGGCGACAACCAAAAAATAAGTTCTACAGGGAAATAACCAATGAATCTTGATCAAATCGACTGGGCAAAGGCAGAGCTTCTTCCCGTCATCGTCCAAGACTCGACTACTCTTGAAGTGCTTATGATGGCGTACGTGAACCGTGAAGCATTGGAGCTCTCCCTCTCGACGCGAATCGCCCACTATTATTCTCGATCCAAACAGCGCCTTTGGAAAAAAGGGGAGTCCAGCGGTCACCTACAGCACATCGATCGATTTTTGCTTGACTGTGATAACGATACGCTCCTCCTCCTCGTGCGTCAAGAGGGTGTGGCATGTCATACCGGACGTAAATCCTGTTTCTTTACCGATATCGAATTGGGTGAGTCTGTTAGTGAACCGCAAATCGATACAACCGCAACCTACGGCATTATTGATGAACTCTATCATACGATCCTAAGCCGAAAAAACGCTGACCCTGAAACTTCATGGACGGCTAAATTGTTGAGCAAAGGGGATAATACCATCCTCAAAAAAGTGGTCGAAGAGGCTGGAGAGTTTAGTTTTGCTATCAAAGACGGCAATGAAGATGAAATTATTTACGAATGTGCCGATTTAGTGTATCACGTCCTCGTTGCACTTGGGCATAAAAACATCTCTCCCGATCGTGTCAAACAAGAGCTTGCCCGCAGATTCGGGATGAGCGGGATTGCGGAGAAAAACGCTAGGAACAAATGAAAGCACGCATTCAAGATTTTATTCAACATCTGATTATTTACGATTACTTCCTCTTTGGAGGGGTGATTATCCTCTTTATTCTCCTTCTTATCATCGCTATCGTTTTACGTCATAAATTAGGTCTTGCCATATTCTTCGTTTTCATTGCCTTTGGGGTTTTAACAGCTGGACCTGTTGGGGGATATATCGCATTACATCACTATCTCTTTAAAAATAAAATTATTCTTCATGAGGTGAAAGCGCTTGAATTCACCGAAGCTCTCCTCATTAAAGGTGATATTAACAATACATCCAAACGCCCCTTTAGCGAATGTGCGATTCATGTCGGAGTTCATAAAGTGAGCCATAACCAATACCTTGATCGTCTTTATCCTTATATCCCTTTCAAAAAAAGTTCTCTACGGATAGAAGAGTCCATTTCACCCGGAGAATCAACCCCTTTTAAATTATTTGTCGAACCGTTCCGATATAGTAAAGATTACAATATTACCATTAAGGCAGATTGCAGATGAGTCCTTTAACTTCATGGCATTATTTTCTCATTACCGCTTTGGCGATTTTATTTGTATTGGGAACGATACTGGCCTTACGCTCGACATCTAAATTCTCAGTATTTACCACGATTACCTTGATTCTCGTTTTATTGGGGCTCTTCATATGGCCTCTCATAAACGAAACGGTTTACCAAGTTGAAGTTACCGATTTGGAAGATGAACGTTTTTATCAAACAGAACAAATCATGATTAAAGGGGTAGTTCGAAATATCGGAAAATATCCTGTAGCCAATGTTGTAGCAACCGTAAAAATGGTTAATATAAAAGGTTCAAGTCAATCAAAAGCGAGCCAGTTCGCACAACCAACGGCATTTGCAGAATTATTTGAAGGAGACAACCCCGACTTCAAGCGACAAAATGTTGTCGAGCAGCAAGTCGTTGCGGATTATATCAATCCGGGAAAGTCCAAAACCTTTAGCATCATGTTGAAGTATCCGCCGTATTTTAAAAATGCCTCTTACGACGTTACAGCAAAAGCCAATTAGTATTTTAGTCCTACCGCTTTCAGGGTCGCGTTAATAGTGCGTAGTTGAGCATTTTTGTCTTTGCACCACAAAGGGGCGATTAACGTCTCATCGTCAGTTCCTGCACTGATACGCTGTACACTGACATGTTTGGGCTTCAATAATATCGCTTCTTTAAGAACCTCTACATAAAGTTCTTCACTTATGGGATCAAAGTCGCCTCTGGCATATTCGTTGGCGAGTGCCGTGCGTTTTACGACATAGAGCGGATGGTATTTCACCGAATCAATCCCCAACGCATACGCCTCGTTCACCGTACCGAGCATCATCTCTTTGGTCTCCCCGGGAAGACCAAAAATCAGATGACCGCAAACCTTGAGTCCATACGATTTTGCTTTGAGTATTGCCTCTTTGACATTGGCACTGTCATGTCCGCGATTAATCCGCTCCAGTGTCTCATCGTAAATCGACTGAATACCGAACTCAATCCAAATCTCTGTTTTTTCTGAAAGGTGTGCAAGATACTCGAATGTTTCATCACTGATACTGTCCGAGCGTGTTCCGATGCTAAGACCGACCACGTTGTCAAAGGACAAAGCTTTTTCGTATAGAGATTTGAGTGTTTCGAATGGGGCATAGGTGTTGGTAAAGCTTTGAAAATAGACCATAAACTTCTCAGCACCGTGTGCCGCCTGCAAACGATTAGAAAGTGCATTAAACTGCCACTCTAACTGCTGAAGCTGTTTGTCTAAATGGGGGTTGCTTGAGGAGTTTAGGTTAAGGAAAAAACCTTTAAGCTCGCGGGCATGATCAAGGCTTGGGCTGAAAGAGTCATTTTCACAAAACGTACATCCCCCCTTGGCCACCGTTCCGTCAATATTGGGGCAGGTAAACCCGGAGATTGAGACGGGAACTTTAGAAATTTTTACCCCAAATTTATGGTGTAAATATTGCCCAAAGGTAAAAATCTGTTCCCGCATACAGCTCTCTTAGATAATATACTTGCCGGTGAAGCAAGCTGTACAATAATTCTCTTCTTTGCCGTTTACACTATCAAGCAATGCCTCATTACTCAAATACCCCAGCGAATCGGCTTCGATAAAGGCACAAATCTCCGCGTTGGTCATATTGGCCGCGATGAGTTTCTCTTTATCGGGAGTATCGACTCCGTAATAACACGGGTCGGTTGTCGGTGGGCTGGAGATACGCATATGCACCTCTGCTGCTCCGGCGGCTTTCAGCATCCGGACAATTTGGCGGCTGGTGGTTCCGCGAACGATTGAATCATCAACGACAATCAGACGTTTTCCGCGAATGAGATCATAGATCGGAGAAAGTTTCATTTTTACTTTTAAATCACGCATCTCTTGGGTTGGCTCAATAAACGTACGCCCAATGTAATGGTTACGCATAATCGCCATCTCGAAAGGGATACCGCTCTCTTGCGAATATCCGATCGCAGCAGGCACACCGCCATCAGGAACCGGAACAACCATATCGGCAACAACGGGCTGCTCACGTGCCAATGCTTTTCCCATCGCTTTACGCATTTCATAAACATTTTGTTTGTACACATTTGAATCAGGACGGGCAAAATAGACGTATTCAAAGATACAGTGTTTTGGTGTCGGTTCAAACACCTTTATTGATTTTGGCGCTTTCCCTTTTTCGAAAATCAGCAATTCTCCCGGTTCTACATCACGGATATACTCTGCGCCGATAAGATCAAACGCACAGGTTTCTGAAGCAACGACATAACCATCTCCAACCCGTCCGAGGCTCAAAGGACGGAAACCGTGCGGATCACGCATCGCAAACATTTTAGAACGGCTTAGGAATACGAGAGAATAAGCCCCTTCGATCTTTTTCACCGCATCGATGATACGGTCCGTCAAATGGTGCTGATCGCTTTTTGCGATCAGATGGATCAGATTCTCCGTATCCATAAACGTTTGAAAAATCGCCCCTTTTTTGATCAAAGCGTCACGAACTTCTTTGGCATTGGTCAAGTTACCGTTATGGACAATTGACATCTCTCCGAGATCATAACGGGCAAATACCGGCTGTGCATCGAGAATCGAATCATCTCCCGCCGTAGAGTATCGGGTATGTCCGATTGCCATATGCCCTTTGAGCGTATTGAGTTTTTGGGGATCAAATACTTGCGTTACTAAACCCCGATCTTTGATCGTATAGAGTTTTTCTCCATCGCTGGTACTGATTCCGGCCGCTTCTTGACCACGATGCTGCAGGGCATGAAGGGAGAAATAAGCAAGTTTTGACGCTTCTGGATGGTCGAAAATACCGACTACTGCACATTTTTCATTTAAGCTACGCACTTTTGTTTCCTTATGCTAGTTCTAAACAGTCTTGAATACTGTACAGACCGTTTGGTTTTCCGGCCAGCCATTTTGCGGCACGAATGGCACCTTTGGAGAAGGTATTGCGACTGGTTGCGGTATGGTGAAGTTCGATGAATTCACCCTCATTATAAAACCCGACCGTATGACGACCGACGATATCTCCGCCGCGCAATGCCATTACGGCGATTTCATCTTTGGTTCGCTCACCGATATTGCCGTTACGCCCGCTGACACGTACCGCATCGAGATCAAGATTTCGCCCCGCTGCTGCCGAATGGGCAAGGGTGAGAGCCGTACCGCTCGGAGCATCTTTTTTATGACGATGATGCTGTTCGACGATTTCAATATCAAATCCGTCAAGAGTTTTAGCCGCCATGTGAACCAGTTGATTGAGCAGAGCAACGCCGAGTGACATATTGGTCGCATACAAAATCGGCATCGATTCACTCGCAGTTTTGAGGAGATTCATCTGATGCGTATCTAAACCCGTCGTTCCGATCACCAAAGGCTTAGGATGCTCAATCGCGCGCTCCAATAAAACCTGTGTCGCTTCGGGCAATGAAAAATCGATAATGACATCTGAGCTTTTGAGCAACGTCGCCATATCGTTCGTCACCATTACCGAAGGATCGATTGAGAAATTGAGTTCATTACGGACATACACCGCCCCTAGTGAAATCTCGTTCTCGTGGCGCAAATCTTCAATCAATAGCTTACCGACACGTCCGCCAGCGCCAAATACACCTGCTCTAATCATATGTAGCATCCCTATTCAAACATTAATAAAGATATTTTACCCTCTTCGTCTTTAAAAAGGGCGTAAACGCCCTCATTAAAAAATGTTACTGGTGTCCATCCACATACGCGATGGCTTGCAACGCGGCTACGGCACCGTCACCTGCCGCACAAACCACTTGTTTCGGAGATTCTGCGCGCATATCCCCTGCTGCATAAAGGCCCGGAATCGATGTTTTCATACTCAAATCGACTTTTACTTCACCCCAGGGGGTCATGTCACATAAAAACGAGCCGTCTTCTTGCATCAAAACTTGATTGTTGACATTGTTGCCAACGAATACGAATACGCCCGGAACATCGATTTGACGAGATGAACCGTCTTGGAGTTTGACGCGGATACCATCAACACCCATTGAACCTCCGAATACCTCTTCGGGGATAGCGTTCAACACCAATTCGATATTAGCGGTCTCTTTCACTCTCGCAATCGTGTTGGGAGCAGAACGGAAGCTGTCACGACGGTGAATAAGGTACACTTTAGAGCAGATTTTTGCCAAATACAGAGCTTCTTCCAAAGCCGTATCACCCCCGCCGATCACGGCGACCTCTTTGTTTTTGTAGAAAAATCCGTCACACGTCGCACATGTACTCACACCGCGCCCAAAAAATGTATCTTCACCTGTAAATCCGGCGCGTTTTGGTGTTGATCCCGTACACACGATAACGCTTTTCGCCTCATCGGATGAACCGTCTGATTTTTGGATTATAAACACACCTGCTTCACCTCGTGTGACTCGCGTCACTTCGGACATCTCATGTTTTAGACCAAAACGTTGGCATTGTTCCGGCCACGGGATCATCAGATCCATCCCTGTGATGTGACCGGTCACCCCCGGATAGTTTTCAATCTCCGAACTCATCGTAATCTGACCGCCCGGCATCCCTTTCTCATACATGATGACATTGTCCAACCCGCCACGCGTGGTGTATAAACCGGCAGTAAGCCCTGCCGGTCCCCCTCCAATGATCGCACAATCCAACATTCATAACTCCTGTTTTTTTTCAAAAAAATTATTATGGAAGTATCATACTCTCTTGTAAATAAAGGGGTACTTTGGAGGGATAGGGGGGGGAATAATTAAGGTTCTATTTATCATAAAAATAAATTTATAGCATATATCCTGATCCACTAGGGTCAAGCTTCAGCGCCCTATAGCGCCAGCGCAGATGAGGAGATTTCCCCATCGTTTAAATTATAGCAACGCGTTTAGTTTGTCAGCGAATGCTTGTTTAGAAGCTGCGCCTACCATTTGCTCAACGACTTCACCGTTTTTGAAGAAAAGAATAGTAGGGATAGAACGGATACCGTATTTAACGGCGATATCTTGTTCTTCATCGGTATTAACTTTACAGATATTCGCTTTTCCTTCATATTCAGCCGCCAACTCTTCGATAACCGGAGCGATCATACGGCATGGTCCACACCAAGGAGCCCAAAAATCTACCAATGAGACACCCTCTTTGGTTACTTCATCAAAATTTGAAACGGTTAATTCTACGTATTTAGCCATTGTAATTCCTTGCATTGCAATTGTTTGTGATGAGTCATTATAACGCCCCAATCTTTAAAATGACTTATTACAGAATACTCACATTTTTTCTCAGAACTCTTACGTTACTTTAAACAAATTTAGGACAAAATGGAACTAACAAGGATTCACAGATAAAAGAAGGGCAATGAAATTTATTCTCTATTTTTTTGCTATTGTCACTGCTTTAGCACATGGGGCAGAGCCTATTGCCCCGATACCGGAAAGTATCCCTTATGACGCGGCAAAAGCAGCAGTGGGAGAAAAGCTTTTTTTCGATCCGATCCTCTCTCGCGATTACACTATTAGCTGTGCCTCTTGCCATGATTTTTCCAAAGGTGGGGCTGATGCACGCAATGTATCCACCGGTATTCACCACCAAAAAGGTTCAATGAATGCCCCTACGGTTTTAAATTCCATTTTTAATTTCACCCAATTTTGGAACGGCAGAGCCAAAAATCTCACAGAGCAGGCCCTCGGCCCCATCCACAATCCTATCGAAATGGGGCTTACCCCCGCCGAATCGACGTTACGTCTCAAAGGCGATCCGGCATACAGCAATGCATTTGAAAAGATTACCGGTCGACGCACGATAACCGCTAACGATATCGCTATCATGATTGCCGAGTATGAAAAAACACTTATTACCCCCAATGGAAAATTTGATCTCTATTTACGCGGGGAAAAGTCCCTTTCAGCAAAAGAGATGGAAGGGTATCAGCTCTTTAAAACATTGGGCTGTATCAGTTGCCACAATGGTGTCAATGTAGGGGGAAACTCTTATCAAAAAATGGGAGCCATTCTTTCTATTGAGCGAAAAGCTAAAACCGATGACCGATATGCCATCACCCACCGCGAACGCGACAAGAACGTCTTTAAGGTGCCGACATTACGCAATATTGCCCTCACCGCACCCTATTTTCATGATGGGAGTGCCGCGACATTGCGCGAAGCCATCAATAAAATGTCCTATCATAATCTCGGCATTAAACTCTCCGAAAAAGAGATCGATTCCCTCCTCACTTTTTTAAATACCCTTACCGGTAAACTCGCCGGAAAAGAGCTGCGTCCATGAAGCTCTCAACCAAACTTCTTTTAACCGCTTTACTCGGTATTAGTGCCCTTATCGCACTCTTTTATTTCAAATCCGCTTCCAACGACTATTACACCCATCGTAATGCGATTGAACTTGCCTTTAAAGAACTGGATTCATCCCAACAAAAACTTAACCATGCTATCTTGACCAATGCTTTTTTTCTTTATACCAATCAAGATGATATTATTCAAGCCATTGAGCATGTTCACTCTCATCTGAATCCTCTGTTAGAGAATCAACATTTTGTTCAAGAACACGCAGAAACCTACCAAATATTACTTGAATACCAAAAAGCATTTGAGTCCAATACCAATGCTATTTATGATTTTCAAACCACCAATACCGTCATTAAAAATTCGACGGCGGCAATCCCCCGCTTACAAGAACAATTACTGACTTCAACTGAACCTCTGAGTGAAAACCAACGAAACGGTTTACGAAAAATCGCTCATCTTAGCGGCGCGCTTTTGGTTGCAAAAAATGCGATGGATACCCAGTTGATTGAATCTTTTCGTAACGATATTGATTCACTCGCATCCCTTCACTTCACGAATAAAGGGCAGGAAGAAGCCTTAAAACAGCTGATCTCACATTTTAATGTCATCCTTAACGCATTCCCCTTTTATTCCGAAGCACTCAACCAAATCCATAATCCTGCACTTAATCAACTGCTTGAAAAAGGGAAAAGCAGATTTATACAAGAATCGATAAACGAATTGATGTTTGTTACCTATTTTTCGTATTTTTTAATGGCACTCTTTATTGCCAGTATTCTCCTTATCTCATTCTTTTTAATCCACAGCGAACAGGAAGCCCGAACCGATCGTTTAACCGGCTTGCAAAATCGTAAAGGGTATGAAGAGCGGATTAAACACGCAAAAGCAGATTTAGGGTTAGTCCTCATCAATATCCGAAAATTTAAACATTACAACGATTTTTACGGTGTATCCTCAGGAGACAGGCTCCTCATCGAAACGGCACATCGTATTCAAGCCATCCCTTTTTTAGGGGTAAAACCCACCTATTATCGTTTGGGTGCCGATGATTTCGGTATCCTCTTCGAATTCTCCTCAAAACAACCTCTTGAAGTATTAGCCAAAGAGGTCTTGAGCGAATTTTCCAAAACCCCTATCATTATCGACACAGAAATACGAACCCCCTCTATCGTGGTTGCCGCATCAACCTTTAAACCTCTGCTGGAAACCGCAGATATGGCGCTTAAAAGCAATGCCCATACAAACCCTGTTATCTATCACGAAGGGCTCAATCTCCGACAGGTTATTCATGATAATGTCACAAAAGCAAAAGAACTCAAAGAAGCGCTTAATGAAGAGCGTGTCGTCCCTTATTTTCAGCCTATTGTCGATCTTTCAACGTGTAAAGCCGTTAAACATGAGGTACTTGCCCGAATCATTATGAAAAATGCTCAAGTACGTTCCATTTTCCCCTATCTTACTATCGCAAAAGAATCCAATCTCTATCCTCAGATCACCCGCACGATCATTGCCCAAAGCTTTATGATCATCGCAGAACACGCCGGAGATTTTTCCATTAATCTCTCAATCGAGGATATTGGTAATCATGAGACCGTTGAAATGTTAGAAATGATGCTGGAAAAGTATCCAAACATCGGAAAACGGATTATTTTTGAAATTTTAGAGTCCGAAGCAATCGAAGAGTATGAAGGGATTGTTAATTTCATTCTAAGAATGCGCCGCCATGGATGCCGCATTGCAATCGATGATTTCGGAAGCGGCTATTCTAATTTCTCACGTATTCTTAATCTCACCATCGATATTATCAAAATTGACGGTTCACTGATTCGACACCTCGATACCGATGATAAAGCGGTCACAATCGTACAAACGATTGTCAACTTTACCAAAAGTGCTTCAATCGAAACCGTCGCCGAATTCGTCCATAATAAAGCTATCGCCCATATTGTCTCAGAACTGGGAATCGACGCGGCACAAGGGTTTTACTTTTATGAACCGGCACCGCATCCGGTCGCGGTCATTTAACGCATCAGTGATAGCTAAAGCGTAATATTTTCAATCAATTCTAAAACGTCATCAGTGACAATCAATGCATCGATGCAGTAATCACGGTTCAATTTTTTCTTCTGAAGATAAAACTGGATGGTTCGACCCAGCTTTTGGAGTTTTGCGCGGGTAATGTTATTAACGGCTTGCTCATAGCTTTGGGCACTCTTGACTTCCACAAAATGGATGACATCCCCACGTACGGCAATAATATCGATCTCTCCGAACCGGTTGTAGACATTTCGATCGATAATTCGGTACCCACTATTGCGGAGGTATTCACACCCGCGCTCTTCGGCGATATTTCCCCGAGCGCGCGTGTTCACGACTTTTAATCCAAATAGTCGGGTTTAATCACCTCGACTTTGATCGATTTGAAACGTGCTGTTTTGATCAGCTCATCATGTTCATCGCCAAACAAAAAGTTAATATTGCTTTTGGCATGGTGGAAAGTTGAAAACAATGTCCCTTTTTTCACGGTCGAACTCACCTTGACCCGCAACGGTGCACTTTGCCCGTATTCACTGCGCAAGACAACAAAATCTTTAAATTCAAAAAACTCCTCATCCTCAACGCTGACTAAAAGAATATCTTCGCTGTGAGAACGGTGAAGCTTATCACACGCATTTGTCTGCGCCGCGTTGTTATAATGAACCAATACCCGTCCAGTCGTAAGGTAATAGCCGTCATGCGTTTGATTCTCAAGCAATTCGGCAACCTGTCCTCGCGATGAATATTGGTGATAATGAAACGTCCCGAATCCGTCTTTGGTTCGGAAAGTATCGATGTGCAATATCGGTAAATCTTCTTCCTGTACCGGCCATTGCAATCCGCGTAGACGATTAGCTTCGAGCTTTTCATAACTCGCCCCGCCAAAGCGGATCGGAGCGTCCACACGTACTCTTTCCCAAACATCACGGGAGTTTTTGAATCCGAAATCTGTTCCGTAGCGTTTGGAGATTTCGGCGATCACTTCCCAGTCATCGGGCATCATCACATTGATAAGAGGCTGAGAGAGGTGGAGACGCCGCTCCGCATTGACATAGACACCCGTTTTCTCATAGGCACTTTTTACCCCGAAGATTATGTCGGCAAATTTGGTAATCTCATTGTCGAACAGTTCATTGACCACTAAAAGGTCGAGATTGCCCAATGCGGCATGGATTTTGTTTTGATTCGGGTGGATATGGGCGATATCTTCGCTGATGTTGTAAAGGGCCTTGATTTTCCCATCAACCATTGCATTGATCAAATCAGGGGTCATCATCCCCACCTCTTTGGGCGGTTGATAATCAGGTGCGTAATACGGCAGCATCCCGACATCACATGTCCCTTGAACATTGTTCTGTCCCCGAAGCGGCATCAATCCAGCACCCCGTTTGCCAATGTTTCCGGTCAACATTGAGAGATGGGTAATCGCCATCACGGCATACGAACCATCTAGATGTTCAGTGATCCCTAATCCCCAGAAAAAGAGACTTTTACGCGTTGCGTATTTACGCGCAACCGTTCGAACTTCCTCTACCAGTGATTCATACCCAGGTATTTGAAGCAGATATTCAGGATTCGCATACGGATCATTGAGGATAGAATTTTTATACTCCTCATACCCTTTGGTACGGCTGTTCACAAAGTCTGTATTGACCAGATTTTCAGAGAGGATAACATAGGCCATCATGTTGAGAATCATCAGATTGGCTTCGTACGGGATGCTTAGATGATTGGTTGCCGATTTCGAGAGCTGTATACGGCGAACATCGAGTACAGCGAGTTCAATACCGTCATTTTTGATCACATCGAGTATACGGTTGGCGACGATGGGATGCCCTTCGGTTGTATTGGACCCCATCACCACGATGTACTCAGTCTCATAAATATCATCAAACGGGTTCGTCATTGCCCCCTCGCCGATCGTAGTACGCATCCCTTTGAGTGAAGGGGAGTGACACACACGGGCGCAGTTATCGACGTGCGGAGATCCTACTACATGACGGGTAAAGTGTTGAAAAAGATACGATCCCTCACAGCTGGTTCGTGCTCCGCCGATCGCCGCAAAACTGTGCGAACCGTGTTCATCCGTAATCGATCGAAGTTTACGGGCAACGAGCTCGTACGCACTCTCATAACTGATCTCGTAAAAATCGTGATCCACCGGTTCGAGATAGTCCATATCCAAATCGGCGAACAATGCACTGTTTTTAGCTAAAAAAGCTTTACGGACACGGGCATTGCGTAGACGTTTTGGGTGAGTCAGAAAATCCCATCCCTGTTTTCCTTTGATACACAAGCGCCCTTGAGAGACAAGACCCTCTTCTTTTGCAAAGATTTTTTGGATTTTGTTATCTTCCACCTCAGCGGAAATATCACATCCTACACCGCAATAGGTACAAACGCTGTCGATAACCATAGGATATTTCCTTGATAGTACGGGTTATGCACCCTTTTTAAAATTAGTGAAGTGTACAATTTTGTCTCTTAAGGACTGCGGAAGTAGCAAGACAATTCGAATCATTAAGGTGAATCTAAAAGGAAAAGCGTAACGTATTTTTTTCCGTTCAATCGCATGGGTGATCCGCGCTATTCCCTCCTCTGTTTTCATCAAGAATGGCATTTTAAAGCGATTCTTCTGCGTCATTTCCGATTTGATAAATCCGGGCATAATTGTCATAACAGTGATACCGTGCGGTTTTAACTGATAATAAAGCCCTTCAGCATAGGCGTTTAGCGCCCGTTTGGAACTGCTGTAGGCAATCGACGTCGGCATCGTAAAGAGCGAGGCGAGAGAAGAGATAAAAACGATCTCACCCGATTTTTGTGTCATTAGTTTAGGAATGATAGGTTCCAAAAGGGCATGAACACTCAAAAAATTGGTTTTAAAAACTCTCTCAAAATCTTCGAACGGCGTTACACCTGCGCTATGACCGACCGAAACTCCTGCATTGAGAATGATACGATCGATAGGATTTTCACACAGATGTTTGCCAATCTCTCTCATCCGCTCAAAATCATTGACATCAGCGATGATCGTCTCTACCTCGGCACCCTTCACTCGGCATCGAACCGCTACATCAGTTAAGCGATCTTCCCTGCGTGCGATCAATACAAGTTGATTTTTGTCTGACGCATAATATAGCGCAAGAGCTTCTCCTAAACCGCTGCTGGCTCCTGTGATAATTATACGCTTTTTCGTCATTTCAATCTCCCCAAAATCTCCAACGCATCCATCTCGAATTTCGAAAACGCAAACCATTTTTTACCCAAATCTTTAAGACTTGCTCCGATGTGATACATCTCCACCCCATCTAGTATGATAAATCTGTCGTGAGCGCTTTTGAACTCTAATAGTTCCATGTTTTGGTATTGCGCTTGGTATTTTTGATAGTCTAGTGAGAGTTGCTTGGTGATAATTTGAGTATAGATTTTTATTTTGAGATTGGGATATTTACTAAAAAGGGTAAAAACTGTGTCGTCTATGTAGTTGTCGATCAGCACTACTTCACTTTTTGCACTTTTAAGCAAATCATTTATAAAAACATACGCATCATAAATCTGTCCGTCGAAAAATATTCCTTCTTTTGTCTTAAGAGTGTCAACATTGACAAGCGCCTTAAACTCCCCCATTTGAGATTTAAGTGTTGCTACATCACTTTCCAAAGATACAAATCGCTCATTTGTGATTTTATCGCCATTAATAGCATAACCATTTTGGATGTAGCTTTTGAGTACCGATGTTGCCCATTGTCTGAATTTTATTGCTTTAGATGAATTTGTTCTGTATCCTACGGCTAAGACAATATCTAAACTGTAGAAATTTACAGGTTTATCTGAATTTGCAGTATGCATTTTTTGCATATTGCTTTTTTCATCCACCTCATTATCTTTAAAAATATTCTTAATATGTCTACTGATAACACTTTGATCTTTTTCAAAAATATCACTTAACTGCATTTGAGTGAGCCAAAGAGTATCTTCTGTAACTGAAATATTGAGTTCTATCTCACCGTCGTTATAAATGACTATATCTGAACCATTAACTTTGTTCATGATTTATTTCCTGCTCTCACTTTTCATTGCTTATAATTCCCAACTTGATTTATAGAGAAAATTCAATAACCTATTCTTTATACCCTTGAACACATTTCTTTTTGAAAAAATTATATTTTTCTCCATCCCATCTCCATACAGATGAACAATACCCAGGAATAGTCAAATCAATGTCAGGATATCCCTTAAATTTGTTTTTTAGAATGGAATAAGCTGTTACAGGATAATCGATATTTTTATTAAATTTTTTATTTTTGCCTTTGATCAGTAATATTAAATTCCCTTCCGCATTACCATATGCACCCGAATAATTATTTAATATCACAAATACCTCATCAATACCATCTCCATTTAAATCAACACGTTTTATGTTTGGCTCAACCTCAATATCTGTATTGTCTAAAAGATGAAATTTATCATTCTTTTTTTCAATCCCTGATGATTCATAAATTATTTCCATCTCAGATTGAGAAGTTTTATTTTTTTCTCCTGCCGCTACACTACTTGCCGCAATCATCAACATTAAACAAACTAACATCATTTTTTTCATTTATACTCCAAATTTTATTTACGATTTCATCATCCATTAATCCATTCTCTCTAATGCTGGATTCCCGATCAAGTCGGGGATGACGAAAAATCATAAAATTATACTGTTTTTAATTATACCAAAGTGTCACTTTTATATCTAACATCTCTGTCATTCCCAACTCGATTGGGAATCCATCCCCTGTATTTAGAACCACTGGATCCCCGATCAGGTCGGGGATAACGGGCGTAGCCAAAACCCGCTATAATTCCATCATGAATGAAACACTAAAAATCGGGGAAATTAATATCCTCACAATTGATCGCGATACCGTGCCGGGACTATTCTTGCGTGCACTGGATGAGAGCGATATATTACTGCCCAACCAATACGTCACCGACAAAATGCACATCGGTGATACCATCGATGTATTTGTCTATACCGACAGCGAAGATCGCCCCGTTGCTACGACGGCAATGCCTAAAGCGATGGTGAATGAAATCGCATTTGTCGAAGTGGTCGATACCACCCCTATCGGTGCGTTTGTAAACTGGGGGCTTCCTAAAGACCTTTTTATCCCCCGTGCGCTTCAAAAACGCCCGTTCGCCGTCGGTGAAAAGCGGCTCGTGCGAGTTATCTTGGACGAGCAAACCAACCGTCTGGTAGGAACGGAAAAAATCAGCGGTGCATTAGAGATGCCGCCGAAGAGTTTTTACCCCAACACTCCCGTAGCGTTTATGATTATCGCCAAAACCCCTATGGGGTATAAAGTGATCGTGGATCATAAATTTGAGGGGATGATTTACGCCAACGAGATTTTTGAAGAGGTTCGTGTCGGACAAATCAAAAACGGATTCGTAAAAGTTCTCCGTCCTGATGGTAAACTCGATCTCTCTCTTCAGATGGTCGGAAAAGCCAAAGCTTCCGGTGCCGCTGATAAAATCCTCTCGATGATAAAAGCCAATGGCGGGATGTTGCCGTACAACTACAAAAGTGATCCCGATTTGATTCAAAAAACCTTTGGACTCAGTAAAAAGAATTTTAAAAGTGCATTAACACAGCTCGTCGATAGTAAAAAAATAACAGTTCAGGAGAACGGAATTTATGGGATATAGACCACGTAAAAGCCCTTTTAGTCACCTAAAAGCGCGTAACCTCGTTTACAGTGAAAACGATCAGACGTTTACCCTCATCAGTTTTAACCGAGAGACGATGCTCTTAGAAGTTCATATCAAAGATGGGGATGTAACGAAGATTGTCACCGATTTTCCTTTCGCCCACTTGCCTAAAAAGATCAAGCAAGAACTCAATCCGCTATAATTGCACCATTATTTTTAGGAGAAATCTATGTCACAATTTACCAACGTCACCGCAGACAAAAAAGCGAATATCTATTTTGACGGTAAAGTTACCAGCCGTACCCTTCATTTTGCAGACGGCAGTATTAAAACTCTTGGGATCATGCTTCCGGGTGAATACACGTTTAACACCGGCGATAAAGAGATTATGGAGATTATGAGCGGAGAGATGGAGGTTCAGCTTCCGGGTTCAGAAGAGTGGATTATCGTTCAAGGACCGCAAAGCTTCGATGTACCTGCCAACAGTGCATTTCATTTAAAAGTTAAAATCGTGAGCGATTACTGCTGTAGTTTTATAAAATAACTCATTGTGCGGAGCTTAATCTCTCTGCACATCCTTTTCATGAATCCACCCCTCGCCGATATACGGCTGCCATCCGTTTTTCCCGCCAATACCGCTCACTTTATATCGTGAACCGCTTTTTATTTTAGATGTTATAGTCGTATTCGCTTTATAGCTTTTACAGGCCCCTTCCAACGAACAAATCTGTCCCCCTTCTATTGTTTTAAAACGAACGGGTGTGATTGTCTCAATCAGAGGAGACGCAATTTTTGCGTTTGCGTCTTTGGGCTTATCCCTGTCTAATTTTCCGTCTATTATTTCCAACAAAAGGGCTCTTGCCTCTTTATCCCCTTGTTTTGCTGCTTTCGTAAGCCATATCATCGCCCAATCAAGGTTTTTTTCTACTCCGCGCCCTGATGCATATAAGAGTGCAAGATTATACTGCGCATCCACATACCCTTGATGCGCTGCTTTTTCATACCATAGAGCCGCATGCGTTTGATTGACTTCTACACCGATACCGCGCTCGTAAATAACACCGGTTTGAAACTGTGCTATCTTATCTCCGCGCAATGCCGAGGTATAGGTATCCCAAAACGATTTTCGTTGTGTATCCTCTTTCAATCCATCTGCATTAAGCGCGTTTAACCATCCGATTATTAGAAATACTAGTATCCATTTCATATTCATCTCACAATGTATTGAAGGCTCGATCACCTGCATCGCCCAATCCAGGGACAATGAACTTATTTTCATCCAGCCGCTCATCAATCTGTGCTATTACAATTGTCACTTCGGGATATACCGATTCTACAGCCTTGATCCCTTCAGGCGAGGCAATGATATTCAGCGAAATCACTTTTGTTGCCCCTTTCTTCCGGACAATTTCAATAGCATCACATAAAGATCCTCCTGTTGCCACCATTGGATCGACCAAAATAACCGTTTTGCCGGTACACTCACCGACACGATCATAATAGAGATGACTTTTATGGGTCTCTTCATCTCTTTTTATCCCTAGAAAACCGGATATCGAATGATTTAACGTCTCAATAACCGCATCGTGCATCGGCAATGCAGCGCGAAGTACCGATACAACCATAATCTGCGACTCGTCAATACACTCAACGCTCTGTTCTCCTTGCCAAGAGATAATTTTTTTAGAGGATACCGGAATATTTTTAAGGGATTCATAGAGCAAAATTTTAGTAATCTCTTTCATGGTATGACGAAAAACCAAAGGGGAAAGTGTCGTATCACGAAGGGTATTAACTAAAGATTGGAGAAGGGGATGGGTTGGATGTATGTACATAATTTTTCTTTCAAAAAAGATATACCATTATAATACATAATGGGTGCCGACTGCCTAAGCAGCAGCACTCATTTATAGCGATAGGTAATTCGCCCTTTATCCAAGCTGTAGGGAGTCAGTTCGATTTTCACCGTATCACCCGGGAGAATTTTGATGTAGTGCATGCGCATTTTACCTGCGATATGACACAAAATAACATGACCATTCGGCAACTCAACACGAAACGTTGCATTGGGTAGTGCCTCAATAATCTTTCCGTCTACTTCAATGACATCATCTTTTGCCATATATATTCCTTTACGCGATTGATAATATTTCAGCTCTACCGTTGATAATCGCAACCGTATGCTCGTAATGAGAGCCTCTCAGCCCATCCGTACTCACCACATCCCAGCCATTTGCCAAAATTTTGGAGGTTCCCTCTTTGTGGCAAATCATTGGTTCCAGACAAAAAACCATTCCGTTTTTAATTTTTGGTCCTGCTTTCGCATTGGTTCCATCCATATAATTCGGGATTTCCGGTTCTTCATGCGGCTTTTTACCGATTCCATGACCGCAGAATCCACGCAAAGGGACAAATCCCCGACCGTGAATAAACTGCTCTATCTCATACGAAAGCTCTTTAAAGCGCATTCCGTCTTTGATAATGTCGATGGCAAAGTAAAGGGCATCTTTAGAACATGCAATCAATGCTTCGTCTTCAGGAGTGATCTTTCCGACTCCAAGCGAGATTGCTGCATCACCAAAATACCCCCCTTTTTTTGTCCCTACGTCAAATCCGACAATATCACCCTCACGCAAAGCGTAATCGGTTGGGATACCATGGATGATCACTTCATTAACAGAGGTACAAACGGCACTTGGAAAACCGTAAAGCCCTTTAAAAGAGGGAATGGCACCTTGGCTGCGGATATACTCCTCACCAATGGCATCAAGCTCTTTTAGGGTAATTCCCGGTTTAGTATGAGAAGCTAATAATTCCAACGTCGCACCTACGATTTGATTCGCAGCACGAAGTGAAGCTATTTCATCATTTTTGCGTAGCGCAATCGCCATTGTTACAGACCAACCGCGCTAAGGGTTTGATATTTTGACATATAAACCTGTGCTTCAATACGACGCATTGTGTCCAGAGCAACCTGAACCACGATCAATACTGCTGTCCCTCCAAAGAAGAACGGCACACCCATCGCTTTAACAATAACCCATGGCAAAGTTGCTACAAGCCCGAGATAGATGGCACCCGTAATGGTCAATCGTCCCGCCGTATCATTCAAAAACTCTTTGGTTGATTCGCCCGGACGAACACCCGGAATAAATCCACCCTGACGTTTGAGGTTATCGGAGATATCTTTTGCATTAAATACGATAGACGCATAAAAAAATGCAAAGAACACAACAAATACAAAGGTCAAAAAGTTAAAGAAATAGTGATTTGGATTAAGTACGTCCGCGATTGCTTGAACCGTCGGATTGGTACTCGATGACATAACCGTCATCGGGAACATTAAAATTGCCGAAGCAAAAATAACCGGAATAACCCCGGAGAGATTCACTTTAACCGGAATGTAATTCATAACCCGTTTGTTTTGATTTTGCATCATTGTCTTTTTCGCATAGGTAACCGGAATACGGCGTTCCCCCAGCTCAACATAAATAATGACCAAAATCGTCGCAATAATGAGGGCAATAATACCTACAAGGGATAAGAATCCCATCGCTCCGGTATTGACCATCGTTACTGCTTGAGAAATCGCACTCGGAATTGCCGAAACAATGCCGGCGAAGATGATCAAAGAGACACCGTTACCGATACCGCTTTGAGTAATCTGTTCACCGATCCACATCAACAACATAGTACCCGCCAACATCGAAACAACCGCAAGGAGCATAAAGGTTGAGTGATCAACCAAAATAGCACTGCTGCCGTCTTTTCCGGTCATACCTTGCAATCCGACACTCACACCGA
The DNA here is from genome assembly GCF_001829605.1 of Sulfuricurvum sp. RIFCSPLOWO2_12_FULL_43_24. Classification (NCBI taxonomy): domain Bacteria; kingdom Pseudomonadati; phylum Campylobacterota; class Epsilonproteobacteria; order Campylobacterales; family Sulfurimonadaceae; genus Sulfuricurvum; species Sulfuricurvum sp. RIFCSPLOWO2_12_FULL_43_24. The sequence continues at coordinate 19,896 of NZ_MIBT01000044.1, forward strand.
TCGCTTGTACAATCGTAATCGCAATAGTGGCATATCGGATAATTTGCATGTATTTCACCATACCGTCACGCTCTTTTTTCATTTGCGCTAAGTTCGGGAAAGTGGCTGCTAGGAGTTCCATAATAATTGAGGCTGTAATGTAGGGCATAATGCCAAGAGAGATAATAGATAAACGTTCTACGGCATTTCCGCTGAACATATTGAATAGACCTAACGCATCTGCCGCGTGATCATCAAAAAACGAAGCGATGACAGCTGTGTCAACACCCGGCACCGGCACGTATGCCAGTAGTCGGAAGATAAAGAGAAAACCGATCGTAATTAAGATCTTGTTTACAAGTTGTTGGTTCATTAGTTACCAGTTGTTGTAACGTTTTCGTCTTTAATTTTAGATGCTAAATCTTTAGCGCTCGCGCCAACAAGTTTAACACTTGTAACCGATTTAGCCAATCGGTGTACGCTACGGATTGTTTCCATTGTAATCTCTGAAAGTTCAGCAATTACATTTGTTTTTTCAACATTAATAATCGTTGGTTTTACAACACGTGATGTAAAACCGATTTTTGGCAAACGGCGAGCAAGTGGTTGTTGTCCACCCTCAAAGTTACGTTTTTCATTGTAACCTTTACGCGCTTTTTGACCTTTGTGACCTTTACCGGCTGTTTTACCTTGGCCACTTCCTTGGCCGCGACCAAGACGTTTTGTGCTGTGGGTTGATCCCTCAGCTGGGGTAAGATTTTCGAGTGCCATACCTTATCCTTTGATACGTGATAGTGCATCGATTGTTGCACGTACCACGGTGTTTGGATTGTTAGAACCCAAAGACTTCGTCAAGATGTCTTGGATACCAGCAAGCTCAAGTACCGGACGGGTAGCGCCACCGGCGATAACCCCTGTACCTTCAGATGCAGGTTTAAGCAAGATACGACTCGCGTTGTATTTAACTTCGATATCGTGAGCAATGGTAGTACCTTTGATCTTCACGTTAGTCAAGTTTTTGAACGCTTCGTCAACCGCTTTACGGATAGCATCGGGAACCTCTTTGGCTTTACCGACTCCGTAACCTACGGTTCCTTTTTTATTTCCTACAACTACGAGAGCAGTAAAACGAAAACGTCTACCACCCTTTACAACTTTAGTTACACGACCGATGTTTACAATCGCTTCTGAAAATTCTTCTCTATTAATCGGATTCATCCATCAGCCCTTAAAACTTGATTTCATTTGCACGAAGAGCTTCGGCAAACGCTTTTACAACACCGTGATACAAAAATCCGTTACGATCGAACGTAACTTCATTGATACCGGCATCTTTTAGGGTTTTTGCGAATACTGCCGCTGCTTTTTCAGCATCAGCTTTATTTGCTTTAAGACCCAAAGTTTTTGAGTGAACCGCCGCCAACGTTACCGCTGATTCATCATTAATCGCTTGTGCGCTGATGTAGCGGTTTGAACGAAAAATTGAGACACGTGGCAAAGTCGCGCATCCTGAAATTTTAGAGCGAATACGGCGCTTACGTTGAATACGTTTAGCCGTTTTAATTTTAAGTGTTTTACCTGTCATATCATCGCTCCTTATTTCTTAGATGTCTTACCGGCTTTACGCAGGATAGTCTCATCAGAATATTTAACACCTTTACCTTTGTACGGCTCAGGTGGACGGAATGAACGGATTACAGCTGCAATTTGTCCAATTTGTTGTTTATCGACACCTTTGATGCTGATAACGTTTTTCTCAACTGCAATGGTAACACCCGCTGGAATATCGAAATTGATATCATGGCTGTAACCAAGTTGAAGATTCAAAACATCGCCTTGAACTGCTGCACGATAACCAACACCGTTGATCTCTAGTTTTTTCTCAAAACCAGTTACCAAACCTGTAATGATGTTTGCAGCCAAAGCACGGTAAGTACCCCAGAATGCACGATCAGCGCGTTGGTCAGAGTTTGTACTAAACGTCAAAGTGTTATCTTCAAGTACTACACCACAGTTACCAAGAGTATCCAAGGTTTGAGTTGTTGCACCTTTCGTAAACGTCAATAACGTTCCATCGAGTGTCGCTGTTACATCAGCTGGGATAGAAATAGGAAGTTTTCCAATACGTGACATCTTATCTCCTTACCAAATTGTACAAAGGACTTCTCCGCCTACGCCAAGCTCGAATGCTTTATCGTTAGGAAGAACCCCTTTTGAACTACTGACAATGATGGTACCGTAACCGTTTTTGAAACGTTTAAGTTCATCTTTACCTTTGTAAATACGACGTCCCGGTTTAGAGACACGTTTTACTTCATTGATAACTGTACGACCTTTTTCGTCGTATTTTAATACTACATTGATGGTTTTTTTAACGCCGTCTTCAACAACGTTAAAGCTCTCGATGTAGCCTTTATCAGCCAAAATTGCAACAACTGCTTCTACTACTTTTGAGTGAACCAATGTTGTTACATCTAATCTACGCATAGCCGCGTTACGGATACGAGTCAACGAATCCGCGATCAAATCATTAATCATTTATATTTCCTTATCTTAGTCGTAAGTAGTATCAGGCTGGGATTACCAGCTTGACTTTCTAACGCCTGGGATTAACCCTTCGTTTGCCATTTTACGGAAGCAAACGCGACAAATTCCAAAATCACTGATGACAGAGTGTGGACGACCACAAATCTGACAACGAGTATAAGCACGAACCGCATATTTAGGTGTACGCGCCGCTTTAGCGATCATTGACTTCTTAGCCATTATTCTCTCCCTTTAGCAAACGGCATACCGATCATTTCAAGAAGCTTGAAAGCATCCTTGTCTGCAGTAGCACTTGTTACCACGGTGATGTTCATCCCGTGGATTTGCATGATTGAATCGTAATCAACTTCCGGGAAAATCAATTGCTCTGTCAAACCGAAGTTATAGTTTCCGCGACCGTCAAAACCGTTACGTGGAATACCACGGAAGTCTTTAACACGTGGAAGTGATACAGAGATCAATTTATCCATGAAATCGTACATTTGAGCACCGCGTAGTGTAACTTTAACACCAACCGGCATCCCTTCACGTACTTTAAATCCAGCAACCGATTTACGTGCAACTACTACAGATGCGCGTTGACCAGCGATGTTGCTGATCGTATCTTGGATACTTTGGATCAATTTGTTGTCTTTCATAGCAAAACCACAACCGACAGAGATCACAACTTTTTCAAGCTTAGGAATCTGCATAGCGTTAGCAATGCCAAGAGCTGATTGAAGCTCAGGCTTAAGAGCCAAATATTTATCTTTTAGTCGTGCCATGATTACGCCTCAACTTTACGGACATTTGATGCATCAACAGGCATTTCTTTGTTCAAGAATCCGCCTTGTGGATTTTGTTCGCTAGGTTTGATCGCTTTTTTCGCAACACGAACACCCTTAACGATTACTTTATTTTTCTTAGGCATAACTTGAAGCAATTCTGCTTTAGTACCTTTGTCATCACCGGCGATCACTTCTACAATGTCGCCTTTTTTGAAATTAAATTTTGCCATCATACAACCTCTGGAGCAAGTGATACGATTTTCATGAAACCTGCGTAACGAACTTCACGGCTTACTGGTCCGAAAATACGTGTACCGATTGGCTCACGTTTTTTATCAAGGATAACTGCTGCATTTTCGTCGAAACGGATCAAAGAACCGTTTTCACGGTGAACTTCTTTTTTCGTACGAACAACAACTGCTGTAACCACTTGACCTTTTTTGACCTTACCGGTTGGAGCCGCTTTTTTAACTGAAGCGATGATAACATCACCAACAGTTGCATAACGACGTTTTGAACCGCCAAGAACCTTAATACACATGATCTCTTTAGCCCCTGTGTTATCGGCTACTGCTAGACGAGTAAAACTTTGAATCATGCGTTCACCCCTTTAACAAGAGTTTTAAGACGGAACGATTTGCTTTTAGAAAGTGGACGACACTCGATCGCGATCACTTCATCACCAATGTTTAGTTGGTTGTTCTCATCATGAATCATGTATTTTTTGAAACGTTTTACCGTTTTGTGGTAACGTGGGTGCATAACACGGCGCTCAACAACGATAGTTGCTGTTTTTTCGCCGGCTTTTGTAACTACGATACCTTGAATTTCACGTTTATGTGTCATAGCTCTGCCCTTACTTCACTGCGTTCATAGCAGTGTTAATGCGTGCAATGTCTTTTTTCGCCGTGCGAAGTTCGCTCGTGTTAGTCAATTGCATCATTTTTTGCTTAATTTTCAAAGTGAAAAGCTCAATTTTTTTCTCTTTGAGCATACCTTGAAGTTCAGCAGCTGTTTTGTCGTTCAAATCAGTATATTTCATTGCTCATCTCCGCAGTTACAATTTTGGTTTTGAACGGAAGTTTTTGCATCGCAAGCGCTAATGCTTCACGTGCAAGAGTCTCTTCAACACCACCCATTTCAAAAATGATACGGCCTGGTTTGATGTTCATTACCCATTGGTCAACAGAACCTTTACCTTTACCCATACGCACTTCAAGTGGTTTGGCAGTCAATGGTTTAGCCGGGAACACGCGGATCCAGATTTTACCTTGACGTTTGATATGACGGTTTGCTGCAATACGAGCCGCTTCGATTTGGCGAGAGTTAATACGTCCCGCTTCCGTTGCTTTGAATCCGATAGAACCGAAATCAAGTTTGTTGGCATTCGTAGCGTAACCACGGTTACGCCCTTTCATCATTTTACGATATTTCGTACGTTTAGGCATCAACATGATTAGTTAGCCTTTCGTCGTGGACGACGTTGTTGATCTTCGCCACGCTCTTCTTTAGATTCTTTAGCTTCTGGTTGAATTCCTTTAGTGAGAACCTCACCTTTGAAAATCCAAACTTTGATACCGATTACACCGTAAGTGGTGTGCGCTTCTGCAAAACCGTAATCGATTTTTGCACGAAGAGTATGCAACGGTACGCGACCTTCAAGGTACCACTCAGTACGAGCGATCTCAGCACCGCCAAGACGACCTGCAACTGAAACTTTAATACCTTTAGCTCCTGCACGTTGTGCATTTTGCATAACTTTTTTCATCGCACGGCGGAAAGCAACACGTTTTTCAAGTTGAGTCGCAACGTTTTCTGCAACGAGTTGTGCAGAAGCTTGTGCTTTTTTCTCTTCTTTGATGTTAACGGCTACCGGTTTACCGATAAGGGTTTGAAGAGATTCTTTGATTTTTTCAATGTCAGAACCTTTCTTACCGATGATGATACCAGGACGAGCCGCGATGATCGTAACGCGAAGACGTTTCGCAGTACGCTCGATCACGATGTTGCTCACACCTGCGTAGTAGAGTTCTTTTTTCAAATAGGTACGGATTTTATGATCTTCACCAAGTGAAACCGCAGCTGTTTTAAAGTTAGGGAACCAACGAGATTCCCAGTTGCGGTTAATACCGAGACGAAGTCCGATAGGATTAACTTTATGACCCATAATTATTTACCCTCTACTTCTACCAAAATGTGTGCTGTCGGTTTACGGATACCAGAAGCGGTACCACGTGCACGTTGAGTGAAACGTTTCAAAACCGGACCGTTATCAACGCGGCATGATTTGATAATACAATCTTCCGCTTCGATACCGCTGTTAGCTACTGCTGACGCAACCACTTTAGCGATGATTTTTGCCGCTTTATTTGGAGTGAACTCCAACGCAGCCATTGCTTGCTCTGCATTCATTCCTTGAACTTCGCGAGCGATCAAACGAGATTTAGTCGGAGATACGCGAACGAATTTTAATAGTGCTCTTGCCATATCTCTTCCTTATTTCCCGATTTTCTTTTGTACAGAACCTTTATGGCCCTTAAACGTACGTGTTGGTGAAAATTCACCAAGTTTGTAACCAACATGGTTTTCCGTTACGAAAACCGGTACAAACTGACGGCCATTGTGGACGGTAAACGTTAAACCGATCATATCAGGCAAGATCACACTACGGCGTGACCAAGTTTTGATAGGTTTGTTGCTTTTCGTCTCTTTGGCAGCAATCACTTTTTTCATTAGGTGTCCATCAACAAATGGTCCTTTTTTTACTGATCTAGCCATTATCTACCTCTTCGGATTGGATTTACGGCGAGTAATAATAAGTCTATCACTTGCTTTCTTCTTACGTGTTTTAGCACCTTTAGTCGGTTTACCCCATGGAGTAACCGGGTGACGTCCTGAATTCGTTTTACCTTCACCACCACCATGCGGGTGATCGATAGGGTTCATCGCAGAACCACGCGTTTGAGGACGGATACCCATATGACGTGTACGACCTGCTTTACCAAGAACGATGTTGATGTACTCTTCGTTACCGACAGTACCGACAGTCGCCATACATTCACCCAAAACATAACGCATTTCACTTGATGGAAGACGTACAGATACATACTTACCTTCACGACCCATGATTTGCGCAGATGTTCCGGCTGAACGGACGATTTGTCCACCTTTACCCGGTTTAAGCTCGATATTGTGAACAGTGGTTCCCACAGGGATATTCATCAATTTCATCGCATTTCCGACTTTAATGTCCAAACCGCTCTCTGCAGCAGAGATAACATCACCTACTACCAAACCTTTAGGTTGGAGGATGTAACGTTTGTCACCGTCTACGTAGTTGATAAGAGCGATACGACAGTTACGGTACGGATCGTATTCGATTGCAGCAACAGTACCCGGAACACCGAATTTGTTACGTTTGAAATCGATAATACGGTAAAGCTTTTTAGCTCCCGCTTCTTTATGACGTGATGTGATACGACCGTTGTTGTTACGTCCCGCAGCTGCAGGGATTTTAATCAACAAAGAACGAACAGACGCTTTTGCCGTGATGTCCGAGTTATCAACGTTGGTATAGAAACGTCGGCTCGGGGTGGTTGGTTTATACGTTTTGATCGCCATATTACACCGCCAAACTATCGATTTGTGCGCCTTCTGGCAATTTCACATAAAACTTTTTAAAGTCATTTTGTTTGCCAGCAAGACCACGGAAACGTTTAACTTTTCCGCTTTGGTTTAGTGAGTTTACGCGAGCCGGAACGATTCCGAAATACTCTCTAAACACCTCTTTAAGAGCGTTCTTTGTCATACGTGGAGACGTTTGAACAACGATAACACCCTCTTCTTGAAGACCAAGGGTCTTCTCTGTATACAGGATTGATTTGATATCAGTAATATCTGCCATCTTAGCTCTCTTTAGTCAGATTTTCCCATACCGCTTTTTCGATAACCACCGAACGGTATGTCGCAGCCAAAAAGGCGTTGAGTTCATTCTCTTCTACAACATAAGTAGAAGCAATGTTACGGAATGCAAGATAGGTATTCTCATCGAGAATCTTTTTCACCAACAACGCATCACGAACATTCAATGCATTGAACAACGCCAATGCGTCTTTTGTTTTACCAGTTGGAACTTCAATCGAATCAACGATGAAAAGTTTTCCAGCAGTTGCCAAAGCATCCAACGCACATTTAAGCGCTAGTTTCTTTTGCTTTTTATTGATCTTCTGATCGTAGTTACGACCTGTGTTTGGACCATGTGCAACAGCACCGCCAACGAAGATCGGTGAACGACGTGAACCGGCACGTGCTCCACCTTTACCTTTTTGAGCCCATGGTTTTTTACCACCACCATTAATTGTCGAGCGAGTTTTAGCCGATGCAGTATCTGCACGGAGGCTCGCTTGATACGATTTAACGTACAAATAGAGGTTATGGGTATTGATACCGCTGAAGCTCTCAGGCAATGCCAATTCAGAGGCTTTTTCAAATTTTTCATTTAAGACAATAGCACTCATTGTTTAACAACCTTTACTCGACCTAATGCACCGTTTGCACCTGGGACAGCGCCCACGACAACCAATACACCGTTTTGTGCGTCAAAAGACATCACTTCGTTTTTAACAGTAACTAATTCGTTACCGTATTGACCAGACATTTTACGCCCTTTTTGGACTTTACCTGGCCATTCGCGGTTACCGATAGATCCACCAGTACGGTGAAAACGGTGACCGTGTGCGCCTGGTCCGCCGGCAAAATTCCAACGTTTCATAACGCCGGTAAAACCGCGACCTTTGGTTTTGAATGCACTTTTAACTTTTTTAGCATCCGCTAAAGGTGTCATGTCCAAATCACCGGCTTCGGTGTTAGCAACTTCCAATGTAGCGAATTTATTGAATTCAGCAGAAAGGTTATATTTCTTTTGCTGACCCTCAATCGGCTTATTGCGTGCTTTTCCTTGGCTATATGCTACGAGAGCAGTGCCATCTACTACTTCGCAAACTTTCACTTCTTTTACTTTTAAAAGAGTTACCGCTTTACTTGGTACGCCAATCGTTCGGCTCATGCCGATCTTTTCTACAATGTATTCCACACCCTACTCCTTACTTGTCCATAGAGCGAACTTCTACGTCCACTTCCGGAGCCAAGTCAAGCTTCATCAACGAATCAACTGTATCTGGCGTAGCCGACACGATGTCGATCAAACGTGCGTGCATACGGATCTCAAATTGCTCACGTGAGTCTTTATTGACGTGCGGAGATTTAAGAACCGTATATTTACGAATCTTGGTTGGCAAAGGGATCGGTCCGCGGATTTCCGCACCCGTTCGCTTTACAGCTTCAACGATAGAGGCAACTGAACGATCAAGTACACGATGATCGTACGCTCTAAGTTTTAAACGAATTTTTTCCATAATGTTTTCCTTAGATAAAAGAACTCGTCAGATCTTGTCTGACTATATAAGGCGGCGAAATTATACTGACATATCCCCTCTGGGTCAAGGATTTTAGGGGTAAAAATTGCTTTATCAGTAAAATTTACTTCCTTATAAGAAGGAAGCTATATTTTTTAGGGTATGATTTTAGGTATGAAAACTTTATTAGATGAGTACTATCGATACGATTTACATAATGTCGCCTTTATAGAACGTAAGCAATCAATCGGCGCAGAAAGTACCCTGATTTATGGGATTACCCAGTCAGGGAAAACCGCATTGATCAAAAATTATCTCCTTTCTCATAAAAAATCAACCTATCTGTATATTGATTGCAGAGACCTACGGCTGGATATTCATGAGTTGAACAGCTCCTTGGAACTATTTTGCCGCGAAAACAAGATTTCCATTTTGGCATTGGACAATTATAATGACGCTATCAAGCTCTTTGAGATCGACCAGATTATCCTCTCATCGGAGGCTTCACTTGAGCTTCCTTATTATCAAATACATCTCGAGTTGCTCGACTATGAAGAGTTTTTAGCCTTTGAAAGCAAATATGACTCTACCGCATTGAACCATTTTTTTCAGCTCGGCGGCTTTCCCTCTATGCACCGTATCGCCAGTGAAGATCGGGTTCTTTATTTGCAAAGCACTCTTATCCGTGCATTGGAGCCGATCGAATTTTCGATCCTTTCCCAAGCCTCCAAGATGGTGACACAAAAGGTCTCTGCCTTCAACCTCTACGAACGGCTCAAAGGGGAACGGAAAATTTCCAAAGACAAACTCTATTTCCATCTGCAAGCGATGTATGAGCGAGGCTATCTCAAAAGCTTATCCAAGTTTAATCACCCCAGCGCCGTCAAGAAACTCTATTTATGCGACATTGCGATCAAACATGCCCTCGTTGTCCAAAAACATTTCGGACGTCTTTTCGAGAATCTTGTTTTCTCGGAGCTGGACAAGCACCATATCGAATGCTATTATGACGAGGGGATCGATTTTTATCTCCCGCAGCGGGGTCAAATCATCATCGCTTCACCGTTTGCGAATGAGCATGCCTTGTTTAAAAAAGTAGAAGCGCTGGAGGGATTTATCGTCTCAAACCGTGTTCGTGAGGTTATCGCAGTAACGATGAATCTGGAGAGTACCCTCTCTCACCCGATCTCCCGTATCGAGATGATCCCGTTTGAGAGATGGGCTTTAGGGGATGATACTTAGAAACGGTAGTTAAAACCGACAAACGGTCCTTTAAAAGTAACATTGGTATTGGTATCAAAACGGTCTTTGATATCGAGTGATTCATATCGATACCCTGCTTGAGCTCCTAAGCCGGCAGCGATTTTCCATAAAACTTTAATTCGGGCATCGGTTAGCGAATCTCCGTTATATCCGATGTATTTGACACTTCCCTCTATACTCAGCGGGGAGAGCGGAGGAGTCAGAGCCATCCCCAAATACCCCATCGGAATCACTTCGCTAAAACTATCATTGATTGCACCTTCGATCGTGGCATCGATAATTTTAAAACTGACCCCCAGATCAATATCAACAACATTATCAAGAATTTCATAATACGGGGTAATATCTGTCTGCTCAAATGAAACTTTATTTGTACCGCCGAGCCCATCTGAACCGCTAAAGCTCGTATCCGGTGTGAGATCAACGCGTACATTCGGAAGCAAAGGGATAGGATGTTCTAAATACAGCCCCACTTGGTATCCCGACTCGTCATCACTGTTAAAACGGGTCTGGGTATTTTTATAATCAAAATCTCCGCTTGCACTCGGTGTGTAGTAATCTGCCTCGGCACCGAATCCTAAAATTGTTGCCGCTGATGCGCTGACGGACATCAAACATACGGCCAAAATGGCTGATCTAAACATATAAAGTCCTTTTTTCCAGAATGATACCCTATTTCCTATGAACGCTTGCGCTACAATATCAATCATTTTAACTATGGATAAACAATGCATCTTTGCGGAATCGATGAAGCGGGACGGGGACCTTTGGCCGGACCGCTGACTATTGCAGGAGTTATTTTACATCAACCGATATCGGGTCTAAACGACTCTAAAAAACTCACCGAAAAAAAGCGTGAAGCCCTCTTTGAGATCATTTGCGAAAACTCGGCTTACCATATCGCCCGCTTTAGCGCGGCACAAATCGATGAACTGGGACTATCGGCATGTTTGGCGACAGGGTTGCGTGAAATCATGGCGGCGTTGGGGGAAGCCGATTATCTCTATGACGGAAACTCAAAATTCGGAGTCAGCGGTCTGCGAACGATGGTCAAAGCCGATGCGACGATCCCTGAGGTAAGTGCCGCCTCGATTTTAGCGAAAGTGACACGGGACCGTGAGATGGTAGAACTCGCACCACTCTACCCGCAGTATGGATTTGAAGGACATAAAGGGTATGGAAGTGCCGCTCATATCGAAGCGATCCGCCAATACGGACATTGTGAAATTCATCGTAAAAGTTTTAAATTAAAATCGCTTCAGCCCTCGTTGTTTTAGAACCTCATCGTTATAATGTCTGGAAAAAGAGAATATTATGGTTTCACTCACCCACATAGAGGCGGCACTCGCAGCCGTCGATGCTGAAGTTAAAGCGTTGCTGTACAATCAATCGATCTCCCTGAGCGAGAAAGACGAAAAGATGCTGCCGTTATTGCGGGAGAGCAAGGTGTTAAAACAGACGTAT
>NZ_MIBT01000044.1:31343-58459 GCF_001829605.1 Sulfuricurvum sp. RIFCSPLOWO2_12_FULL_43_24
TTATTGCGGGAGAGCAAGGTGTTAAAACAGACGTATGAAGACTTATGCTATTTGAGAGACAATCCGCCGAGCAGCCCAAGCGGGTGCAAAGCGGGAAGTTATAGGGAAGAATAAGATGCATTCATGGTTCGACACGCTCACCACGAACGGCGAGAATTAGGCGGCGGCGAGAATTTTTTCGACCGCTTCATCAAAGAGATTTTGATTCATTCCGTACTCTTCGATAAGATCATGTGCATTTTTGAGAGTATCCTCGGTAATTTTGCCATCGAGAGTAATCGCTTCTTTGGCGACTTTGAGGAATTTTGCCATCTCTTGGGTTTCAGGATCAGACGCATCTTCAGGCTCGTTAGCAAAACGGATCAAATGAACCAAATCAGGATCAAAATTCCAACGGAAAAACAATGTTGCCGTAACGTCTTCAGATTTGCTGCCACAGGCTACAATCTCTGCTTGCTTGATCGAAATTCCTTTTTCTAGATTTCCACTCAACAATGCACTTTGATTGGATTCAATCAAATAGCGACTAATGACGACCTTACCCAGTTCCAATAAAAACGATGCCAATGAAAGATGCGCTAGTAATGTTCGATCTACTTTTGACACCCAGCGGCTGACGAGGGCATTTTGAAGTTGTGAACGTGCTAAATAAGTTTCTTTGCTCATGCCATATGGAGAAAGATCTAGTTCCATGCAAGAGTTTGCCGCTGATGCAATGGTGAAAGTACGAACCGCTTCTCTCCCCAATAATGAAACCGCTGTCGCAATATCATTTACCGTTCGACTCAAACCATATATGGGAGAGTTGGCTGTTTTAAGGATGTATGCCGTAATAATCGGGTCATTTTTAATTGCATTTGCCATATCGGCAACCGTAGCGTTCGAATCATTAAATACCGCTTCTACTTTTTGAACGGTTTCCGGTAACATCGGAACATGTTCAATCTGTTCCATTAATTCAATTCTCATCGCAATTCTCCAAAAATTATCTCTGTATCTGAAAAGATTATAGAGTATTGTAGATTAAATTTATTCTTTAAGTCGGTGTTTTAAGAGTAATTTGATAAATATGTGATAAAAAGGGGAAATAGAGGGACTCCCCCAGATACCTGCGGCACAAAACACGTCTAGGTGTGCTGCTGTATTCCTACCCTGACACGATGTCTAAACGCACCCTTGCACAGGTCTAGAGGAGAGGTGGAATTATAGCTAACTCTGGTTGTAAATGCAAGATGGTGTAATATCTAACGCCAGATCGTTGCTTGGGTGTTACCGACTCAAACGGAACTTTTTTTGCTTTATCTCCAAAACTAAAGATTTGACCGATTTAGTCGATATATATATTTAAGAATAAAGCAAAAGGATTTGCTATGGCTGGAACCATTAACTCACTGGGAATCGGATCAGGTGTCTTGACATCAGATGTTATTGATAAACTCAAAGCAAATGACACATCACTGCTTATTACCCCTATTGATAACAAAATTACCCTTCAAAAACAAAAAGGGGAGGCGCTTGATCTTCTAAACAGTTTATTGACTACGTTTAAAAGCAGCGTCAGTGCTTTGGATGATGATGCGCTCTACCAAAAACGGAGCGTGAGTGGAAATACTACCTCTGTTAGTGTTACAGCAACTGCAGGGGTGTCTGTACAATCTTTTTCTATTTCAGACACGCAGTTAGCACTTAAAAATGTTCAAGAATCAGGAACTTTTGCCTCCACCACAGCAAAAGTCTCAACCAGTAGCGGTACTATGACTTTAGCAATCGATGGGGAATCGTTTGATATCGATTATACCTCTGCTACCACACTTGATGATCTCAAAAATGCTATCAATGATAATGCCGGGAGCAAGATCAAAGCAACGACCCTCCAAGTCGGTACCAATGATTATCGTCTTATTCTCACCTCTGTTGATACTGGGGCGGATCAAACCATTAGCATTTCCGATTCTGCCAGCGGAAGTCTCAACAGTTCACTTTATGCAACCTTAAAAACTATCAAATCTCAAGCATTTAGCGCACCTACAGATACGATAGCATCAGGAAGCGGTAATTTGACCATTGCGATCGGTACTAATAATTATGTTGTTAATTATGATGCTACGACTACATTGAGTGGCTTAGCGACTGCTATCAATACTGCCGTAGGTTCGAGTGTTGCTTCCATCGACAGTAATAATAAACTCGTCTTACAATCCACGACCGCAGGATCCAGTACAGCACTTACGCTAACCGATAATAGTGCCATGTTGGATTCTAAGTTAACCGCATACACAACCTACAATCCGATAGATGAAATTCAGGCTTCTCGTGATGCCTCATTTAAATACAATGGGATTAGCATCAGCCGAAGCAGCAATGAAATCACCGATATCATTGTCGGTGTTACCATCAATTTACTACAAGAATCGGGGAGCGCTAACGTCTCTATTTCTCAAGATGTTACCTCTATCAGCGATGAAATGAGTTCACTGGTTCAAAACTATAACACTTTAACATCGGAACTAAGCAGCATGACTTCCTCAAATGTCGATGCAGGAACAGTCGGAGTTTTTAATGGAGATAGCTCTATCAATACAATTCGTCGTGAGATTAACAAACTCATGACTTCTGTGAACAGTAATGGCTACTCTTTGTCACAATTTGGAATTGATTTGAGCGAAACCGGAACTATGAGTTTCAATAGTACAACCTTCACATCCAAGTTTAATGAAGACAAAACACTTGCTGAAGAATTTTTAAGTGGGATGACAACTACTACAGCGAATGAAACATCTACCGTAGATGGTATATTTACTTCAATGAACACCTTTTTAGAAAGCTATGTCGGATCCCAAGGAATTATGAGTACACTCACAACAGGAGCTTCTGATGGGCTCACTGCATTAAACGAAAATAAGACCCGATCACAAAAACTTTTGGACGCACGCTATGAAGCAATGAGTGCCCGCTTTATCCAATATGATGCCATTATGAGTCGATTAACCAATCAATTCAGCTCGCTCCAGCAACAAATCGAAATGGCTACAAATGGCAATTAATTTGCATTGGTATTGATTTTGCTTTAGCTTGAGCATTTAGTGCAGTAGGACAAGAAATGCTCAATGGAAAAAATATTCTCATTACCGGTGGTACCGGAAGTTTTGGAAAACAATTCACTAAAACCATCCTCAAAAATTACAAACCCAATAAAATTATCATCTATTCCCGTGACGAACTCAAACAATACGAAATGGCTCAACGTTTCAATGAACCGTGTATGCGTTATTTTATTGGCGATGTTCGTGATAAAGAGCGCCTTATCAAAGCGATGAACGGGGTGGATTATGTCGTACACGCGGCTGCTCTTAAACATGTTCCTATTGCTGAATACAACCCCATGGAATGCATTAAGACAAATATCAATGGTGCACAAAACGTCATTGATGCCGCCATTGCCAATGGAATTCACAAAGTAATTGCCCTTTCAACCGACAAAGCGGCCAGCCCTATCAATCTTTACGGAGCTACCAAACTTGCATCTGATAAACTCTTCGTCGCAGCCAACAATATAACAGGAGGAAAACCGATCTCATTTTCCGTTGTTCGTTATGGTAATGTTATGGGTTCACGGGGATCTGTTATTCCATTTTTTCAAAAACTAATCAATGAAGGTGTCAGCGAGCTTCCTATTACCGATGAGAGAATGACCCGATTTTGGATCACTCTCCAAGAAGGGGTCGATTTTGTCCTCAAAAATTTCCAGCGTATGCACGGGGGAGAAATTTTTATCCCAAAAATCCCTTCCATGAAAATGGTAGATGTCGCCCTAGCTATGGCACCGCACCTTCCCCATAAAAATATCGGTATACGTCCGGGTGAAAAAATGCATGAGGTCATGTGTCCTCGTGATGACTCTCATCTCACACTGGAATTTCATGATCATTACGTTATCAAGCCTTCGATACAATTTACGGAAACTGCCGATTACACCCTCAACAACTGCGGTGAAATAGGAAAAGCTGTCGAATACGGATTTAAGTATAGTTCAGAAAGTAACAGTGAATGGCTAAGCGTAGAAACACTTCTCGAAAAAATTTCCCTGACACAGAGTGAGGAAAAATAACTGTGATCCCTTACTCAACTCAACTCATAGAAGAAGATGATATCGCTTCCGTCGTAGAAATCCTACGAGGAACACATCTGACTCAAGGGCAAAAAGTTGACGAGTTTGAACATGCGATTGCCGAATATGTAGGAGCTGCGTATTGTGTCACCTTCAACTCTGCCACGTCCGCTTTGTTAGGGGCATATGCCGTTGCGGAACTCAAAGAAAACGATGAGATCATCACCACTCCCATCAGTTTTGTCGCAACCTCGAATATGGCAGTCGCATTGGGAGCAAAACCGATTTTTTGCGATATTAAAATGGACGGAAATATCGATGAATCTTTGATCGAATCGCTCATCACTCCACGAACCCGTGCACTCGTCCCTGTCGATTTTGCCGGAAAACCGGTCGCTATCGAAGCGATCAAAACCATCGCTAAAAAACACAATCTTCTCGTAATCGAAGATGCTTCCCATGCATTGGGAAGTGCCATCAACGACCATAAAATCGGCTCGTTTGCCGACATGAGTGTTTTTAGTTTTCATGCGATCAAGCCGATCACGACCGGAGAGGGGGGTGCGGTGGTGACGAACGACGAAGAGTTAGCAAAACGGCTAAAACTCTTTCGCTCTCACGGTATCATCAAAAAACAGCTGTGGAACTCCGATATGGTGAGTCTGGGGCATAATTTTCGTCTCACCGAGTTTGCCGCCGCACTGGGGCTATCTCAGCTTCATAAACTGAATCGTTTTCTCCAAACGCGCAATGCAATTGCCAGTTATTACGATGAACGTTTTTCAGGGCATAAACTTTTTTCTACTATCGCAATCAACTCGAACGAACAAAGTGCGCGACATCTCTACCCCCTTTTACTCAATCCGACATTGCATTGTGCCAAAGAGGATATTTTCAGTGAACTGCAATCACGCGGTCTTGGTGTACAGGTTCACTATAAACCGATTTATCAAAATAGTTTTTACAAAGAGCGTTTTGGAGAAATCAGACTTCCCACTAGCGAACTGTTCTACAAAAGCGAGCTCTCTATCCCCTGCCATCAAAAGATGTCTCTGGAGGACGCAAAAATAGTTGCCGATACACTTCTCGAAGTGATTGAAAAATATTCTTATCGAGGATGCAGTTTCTAATGCGTATAGCAATAATCCCAGCCCGTGGCGGCAGCAAACGGATCCCACGCAAAAACATCAAACTTTTCGCAGGTCTGCCGATCATCGCTTACAGTATCAAAGCGGCTCAGGAATCGGGATTGTTTGATCGGATTATTGTTACCACCAATGATGAAGAGATCGCTGATATCGCAAGGGCATTTGGCGCGGAAACTCCCTTTATGCGCCCCAAAGAACTGAGCGACGATCATACCGCCACCATCCCCGTCATCGCCCATGCCATCGAAACGATGGAACAAGAGGGGATCAAAATCGATGCTGCTTGCTGTATCTATGCTACCGCTCCGTTTGTCCGTGCCGAGGATATTCAAAGTGCGTATGATGCGATGATCTCCCATCATAAAAGCTATGCTTTCCCCGTTACCACATTTGGGTTTCCAATTTTTCGAGGGGTAAAGCGCAATGAAGAGGGAAGTATTGAGATGTTTTGGCCGGAGCATTTTTTGACCCGTTCTCAGGATTTACCCGAGGCGTATCATGATGTCGGACAATTCTATTGGGGTACACCACAAGCGTGGTTGAGCGGTACGCCGATCTTCTCAAATACAGCAACAACAATCGTCCTTCCTCGACATTTGGTGCAGGATATCGATACACCGGAAGACTGGATGCGTGCCGAGCTGATGTACAAAGTTCTCCAAGAGCTATGAACCTTTTGATTCGTACCGACGCTTCAAGCAGTATCGGATTAGGTCATATTATGCGTGATCTTGTCCTCGCGCAACACTATCCAGACGCGACAATCACGTTTGCTTGCCAAAATTTGATCGGCACTATCATGGATACTATCCCCTATCCCGTTCATTTCCTCACTTCAAACGATCCTGAAGAACTGATTAATCTTATCCGCACCTGTTCTATTGATTTACTTATCATTGACCATTATGATATCGATGCAACCATCGAGAAGCAAATCAAAGAGCAAACAGGTGTTAGTCTTTTGTGTTTGGATGATACCTACGAAAAACACCACTGTGATATTCTCCTAAACCACAATATTTCGGCAGATGCAATACGCTACAAAGGGTTGGTTCCGGAACATTGTGAACTTCGATGCGGGGCTGAGTATACGCTGATCCGTGATGAATTTAAAACAGAAAAACAAATACGAAGAGAAAAACTTTACGATATTTTTATCGCTATGGGTGGGAGTGATCCGACCAATGCGACGCTGGGGATTCTCACAACATTGAGTGATGATTTGAGTGTTTGCGTCGCAACGACATCAGGGAACCCCCATCTGAGCGAACTGGAAACATTTATTCAAGATAAAAAAAATATCTCATTAAAGGTAAATTCAAACAGCATTGCTCAACTGCTAAATCAGAGCCGCTTAGCGATTATAACCCCCAGCGTCATGGTGCATGAAGTCCTTTTTATGGGAACCCCATTTATCGCGATTAAAACAGCTCCCAATCAAATAGATATGTTTGAGTATTTACGAAAAGAGAAGTATGTAGTTTTGGAGGAATGGAATGCTGATGCGATTACTCGATTTTACAACGCTTAATATAGAACAGCTAACAGTAGTGTTATCGTGGCGTAATCATCCGAATGTTCGCCAATGGATGCTCAATACAGATGAGATTTCGTCTGAGGATCATTTGTGTTTTATCGAATCGCTAAAACAATGCTCCGACAAACGCTACTTTTTAGTTCAACGTAGCAGTGAAAATGTCGGAGTGATTGATTTTACGAATATATCGGAAGATTCTGCCGAAATCGGAATTTATGCCAATCCCAACGTGCGCGGTGTCGGGGAGTCGCTGATGCGTACACTGCTCGATTATGCGTTCTCAACGCTCAAATTGACAACCCTGAGCGCCACTGTTTTTGCCGACAATCAGCGGGCTAAACATTTGTACGAAAAATTCGATTTTACCGAAACAAATCGAACTCTCTATAATGAGAGAGAAATGATCACAATGGAGCTGCATCAATGATAATCGGTCACCATAATACAGAGGAGAAAGTATTCATCATTGCCGAGCTCTCCGCCAACCACAACGGCTCACTCGATACCGCTTTGCGCACCATTGACGCCATGAAAGAATCCGGTGCCGATGCAATCAAGCTCCAAACCTATACCCCCGACACGATTACCCTCGATTGTGACAGCGACATGTTCACCATTTCACAGGGGACACTCTGGGACAAACGAAAGTTTTACGATCTCTACGGCTCAGCAATGACGCCGTGGGAGTGGCATCCTATCCTTTTCGATCATGCCAAAAATTTGGGGATGGAAGCATTTTCTTCTCCATTTGACCCAACTGCCGTCGATTTCCTCTTTAAGCTTGATGTTCCGGCGTATAAAATTGCCAGCTTTGAGATCACCGATATTCCTCTCATCGAATACACTGCCTCAAAAGGTAAGCCCATCATCATCTCCACCGGTATCGCGACGCTAAGCGATATTGAAGAGGCATTGGATGCCTGCCGACGTGTCGGGAACAATCAGATCACCCTCCTCAAATGTACCTCGGCCTATCCTGCCGCGCTGGAAGAGATGAATCTTCTCACGATAGAGGATATGAAAAATCGGTTCGGAGTGGGTGTTGGGTTGAGCGATCACACGATGAGTCTCGCTGCCCCCGTTGCCGCTGTCGCACTAGGCGCTCGTATCATCGAGAAACATTTTATTTTGGATCGCGGGATGGGGGGAGAGGACAGCGCCTTTAGTCTGGAACCACATGAATTTAAAGCGATGGCGGATGCGGTGCGTGATACCGAAAAGCTTCTGGGAAAAGTAACGTATGAACTCTCTGAGAAAAGTCTGAAATCACGCGAGTTTTCACGTAGCCTCTTTATCGCCGAAGATGTCAAAGCCGGAGAGATAATCACCGAACGCAATGTCCGCTCCGTCCGTCCGGGATTTGGGTTGCCGCCGAAATATCTCCCTGAGATTCTAGGCAAAAAATTTACCGCAGACTATCCCAAAGGGACACCCATGACCTATAATCACATTAGACCAACGGAGCCACCATGCGAATAACCATCATCGGAACCGGATACATCGGGCTGGTCACAGGGACGTGTCTGGCAGATATGGGCAATACGGTCATATGCGTCGATATCGACCATGCAAAAATTGACAAACTTTCCGCCGGATTGATCCCAATCTATGAACCGGGGCTCGAAACACTGGTCATCTCCAATATCTCAAAACAGACCCTCCATTTCACAACCGATCTATGCAAAGCACTCGCTGAAAGTGAACTCTGTTTTATTGCCGTCGGAACCCCTCAAGCACCCGACGGACAAACCGATCTGAGTTACGTGTTGGACGTTGCAACGGAAATTGGCCGCTTTATGCACCATTCAATGATCGTGATCAATAAATCGACTGTTCCCGTAGGAACAGCCGATAAAGTTCGCTCACTTATTCAGACCGAGCTCAACCACAGAGGGGTATCCTTCGGATTTCACGTCGTTTCCAATCCGGAATTTCTCAAAGAGGGTTCAGCGATCGACGACTTCATGCACCCCGACCGCGTAATAGTAGGTACGGACGACGAGTATACCATGAACATCATGCACGACCTGTATGCTCCGTTTATGAAAACACGGGACCGTTTTATCGGGATGGACATACGGAGTGCCGAAATGACCAAATATGCGGCAAATGCAATGCTCGCCTCTCGAATCAGCTTTATGAATGAAATCGCCAATATCTGCGAACTTGTGGGTGCCGATGTCAATAAAGTCCGTATCGGTATCGGCAGCGACAGCCGCATAGGATACAGTTTCATCTATCCGGGATGCGGATACGGCGGAAGCTGTTTTCCAAAAGATATCCGTTCCCTAGTCTATACCGCCAAACACTACGGATACATTCCCCAAATACTCAATGCAATCGAATCGGTCAATAACACCCAAAAACATCTCATCGGTACTAAAATCGTTCGCCGCTTCGGGGAAGACCTCAGCGGCCGAACATTCGCTGTTTGGGGACTGGCTTTCAAACCCCAAACCGATGATATGCGCGAAGCAAGTTCGATCACCATCCTCAAAGATCTTATCGGCAGGGGAGCCTCAATCCGTGCTTACGATCCCGAAGCGATGGGAGAGGCTCGAAAATTCTTTCCTGAAATCACCTATCTTTCCAGTAAATACGATGCCCTGAATGATGCCGATGCTCTCATTTTGATCACCGAATGGAAAGAATTCCGGAGTCCCGATTTCGAAGAAATTTTCCATCGGCTCCGTACGCCGATTTTGTTTGACGGACGCAATCAATATAAAGCCAAAAGGCTCGAAACCCTCGGATTTGAATACCACCAAATAGGGGTGTCCGCGTATTAATTGCTAAACGCCCTATTTTAAACTTTAATAATCTCATCAACAAGAGAGGAGAGGTTTAGATTCATTTGTGCAAAAAGTCTCTCTGCGTCGGTATTTTTACCGATATTTTCAATACTCAGTTCCACCAACTCCTCGAGTGTATCTGCTTTTTTCATTAAACCTTCATCAATCAGTAATTTGTCGTAATGACTAATAAACGAGCGGGTAGAAATAGTGGGGATTCCGAAATAACAGGCTTCTGAATTTAATGTACCACCTCCGCCAATAAATAAATCAGCATACGCTAAAAGATGCTGCACAATGATTTTCTCTTGCAGTACCGTAACAAAAGGCAAAAGTTCCTGCAAAGGCTCCGGCTCATATCGAGGAATCGCAATAAAATTAGCATCTAATTTTTCATTCAGAACTTTCAAACCATCATATAAAATAGGAAATTTTTTCATTACGTAACTGGCTTTATACTCTTCTTCTCGAATGATGACGAGCGGTTTGGATAAATCCAAACCATATTTTAAAAGCATCTTTTCAAAATATTTTCTATCCGGTTCAAAATCAGCAAGCCAGATCAACGGATCTAAAAAATCATACTGAACAATTTGCTCTTTTTCCAAACTAAACCGTTCAAATATTTCAGAGGGAACCATATAAGGACGGAACGCTTTTGTGGACAAAGGCAATGTCAAGCGAGCCTGAGGGAGTGCTTTTTTAAAATCTGAGCCACAATCGGACAATGGAATATCATAAAAGTTGCAAATAGGGATCCCCAACCCAAATGCAACCCTGTTGGCATCTACCGAACACAGACAAACCAACTTTTCCACATTTTTATCCTTAATAAATTCCATCAGAGCAAATTGTCGATCAATACTCGCTTTTAATTTATCTTCCAGCATCGCACCGCCAAATTCACCAATAGTGTGAAATGCAATATCATGCAATCTTAACAATTCCACAATTTCGCTGTAGCCGGCTCCATCTCTGGCAGTCACGAAGACTTCTTGACCTTTGATTTCAAGCATTTTGATAATATTTTTAAAAAACATCACCGATTTAGGGGTAACGAGGTCAAACCATACCATAACTTAAATGATCCCTTTGGCTTTATACTCATCATACCACCAAGGGCGAAGAGGAATAATATCGGTTTGACTGAACATAAAACCATATTGACCACCGTCATAGTTCATCATTCCGACCGCTTTAATATTTGGTTCAATTAGTTCACATTTGTTTGCACACGTATAAAGGCAATCATTTTGGCATGCTTTATTCTCAATCGCATTCAACACCTCTTTGGCTTGCATCTGCTCAATCGCATTGTCAAAACCGCCGGCTTCTCTGATATTCCCTATTTTTAAATACGGGAGCCAAAGGAGACACGGATATAAATTACCGTAAGGGTCAATATCGATATTTTTGGAACCCATATAGCAGTTGAAATCTATACGTTCCCCGTCAAACACCGCTTTTTGGAGCAAATATTTGCTCGCATATCTCCCCTTATCGTAGCCTATTGCTTTAAGTTGTCGATCAATCTCAGCCAGCTCAGCTTCGGTATAGATAAAATCATTTTCACTAAGCTCTTCTTGGGTCACATTATCTTTTTTATTCCGGTAGCGCTCAGGGTTGTATCTTCCATATCCCAGATAAAGCCCCACTCCCATCTCTTTTGCAAAATTATAAATCCACTCTATTAAATGGTAATTTTCTTTATAAATAGTAAATTGGAATCGGATAAGTACACCCGGGATTTTTTTGAGTCGTTCAACCGTTTCTATCGACTTTTTAAATCCATCTTTGTGAAGTCGAATCTTTGCATTGGTCTCCTCATCGCCATCCAATGAAATATCAAGCCGGTAAAGAGGAGACTTTTGCAAAACGTATTTTGCAATCTCTTCATGTTTATCCGGAAACCATCCCGTAATAGGAGAATCGATAATAACATTCGGATGATATTTTTGGAGGCTGTCTACAACCCTGAGATAAGTAGGTGATAAATGAGGCTCTCCTCCTGTTAGATGAACTTTTTTCAGATCTAAATATTGTGAGCTAAATACACTGTCAAGTTCTTCACTGGTTAATTCCTCTTTTTGACGGTTCGGAAGTTCCCACATGGAACAATATCGACAAGGCCCGGGACAAAACTCGCTAACTGTATACGAAATATCTTCTATTTTAAAATCCATCTATCCACACCTTATTTATTCTAATATTTGTCTTTTTAATTTGTTTTTTGTAATCTGTTCAAGATGCTCACGTACACTTAACCCAAATCTTGACTCTATCATATCGAGATAAACCCGATTTTCAAAATATTGATGAAATGCATTGTCTCTGAACCGAATAATCTCTTTCGCACTCAGATGCTTGGTCGGGAGAGGAAGAATAGCATAGCCGTGTTGCGAATAATCTTTCCACTCTTTCGGTAAAGCCCAATTTTCTTCTAACGCCATCGCATACAGTTCTGATCCGGGATACGCCATCGCACAATAAAAATTCGCAAATTCACAATTGAGTTCAATCGCCATTTCCAACGTTTCTTGAAGTGTCTCCTCTGTATCATCGGGAAGTCCAAAAATATAATTACCGATAACACATATATCGGCATTTTGTATTTGTCGTATAACCCTTTCGATATCTTTTACCCTCATTTTTTTCGAAGCGCCGTCTCTTACGTTCGGATTCGCCGATTCAATACCCAATGCCAACCAATTTACACCGGCTTTTTTCATGGTTGCAAGCGTCTCTTCTTTGATCGTATCGACTCTGGCATAACACCATATATTCAAATCAAGTTTTTTCTCGATAATCAAATCCATAATTTTCATGTAATGGCGTTCATCCAACACAAACATCTCATCCACAAATTTAATGTTTTTAACACCGTATTGAGTATGAAGCAATTCTAGTTCTTCCACCACAACTTCAGGTGTTCGGTACCGTATACCCGGCTTGCCGAAGGGGGCATTAATGCAACAAAACGTACACGAGTAAGGGCATCCAAGACTGGTATAAATAGCAGCATAGGGCATACGATGACAGATATCATCAAAGCAGTGCCAGTTGTGGGCTCGGTATTTATCCATCGGAAGTAAATCCCATGCCGCAATCGGTAATACGTCATCCAAATTTTTGGCAAGTGGTGCGCGAGGAGTATGAACGATCTCTGCTTCTTCCCATCTCCAAATACCGGGAACCGACGTAATCTCACGTGAGCCTTTTAAAAATTCTAAAAGGGCGAAGAGAGGCTCTTGTTCTTCCCCCTCTATAACAAAATCAACCGCTTCTTCCCGTAGCGTTCTCTCTGGTAAAGCGGAAGGATGCAGACCGCCAATAGCGACGTTTTCAATACCGATATTTTTCAGTTCTGTACAAATTCTGCCAGAAATACTCATATTCTGAGAACTTGCAGAGGGTTGATTTCCATATACAATGACACAAGCCAGCAAAGGGTTTAACGTGCCTGCTCTTTGGGCAGTTTCCAGTGGTGTAATATTCTCAGCCTGTGCGTCTATAATCGCAACACGGAACCCTTTGTTTCGCAGATATGCGGCAAAAGATGCGGTCAAGAACGGAGGTTCTATGGCTGAAATATCGGCTCCGAGATCCTGATAAATTTGTTTGCGATCACCGGGATTGATAAATACAATATCAACCATTGTGTCCCTTTAGTACACGGATAACATTTTGAAGCCCCATCTCAAAATGCTCATGCAAAGAGTCTCTGGAGCCTATCTCAAAACTGTAGGCACCCTGCATCGCTAGCGGCGTAAACGATTTGATAAGTTTTCGAGAATTTAGAAAATGGAGGATCTTGCTGTCCAACCCTCCGGCTTTGCCGATACCCTCTTCCAGCGATATCAACGTATCGTAGTTATCTAACACTTTTTCAAGCGCATCATAATTGAAATTCGATGGCAAAAACAGATCAATAACCCCGATATTTTCATCGAGTGTTTTGAGGGCATTGGCATATTCTACCGCTTTGTGTGTCATAAATCCTGTCGATAAAATAACACTGCCGCTCCCCTCTTTTACAACTCTAAACCCGTTTATCACATTGATTTCTTCGGCATCGATATTATGAAGAGGTTTGGCATCAAATCGAAGATACCGGATTCCTATCTTCAATGTCTCATCCACATAGCGTTCGGCGCTTGAGTAATCGCTTGGACTGAAAACAGTGACATTCGGCAACGTCCCCATAATGGATAGATCTTCCAAACAATGATGTGTCGGACCACTCATATCGTAGCTAAATCCGGCACCCACTCCGATAATATTCACACACATTGGACGAATTTGAGATAGGACCGCTAAATTGACGCGGATTTGTTCGTAGCATCGCATGGTGATAAACGGAGCGATAGCGTATGCATAGACTTTGAACCCTTCCAAAGCAAGACCTGTCGCCACATTGATAAGATTTTGTTCGGCTATCCCTACATTGAGAAAACGATTAGGATATAACTCTCTGAGTTTGTCTAGTGCGGGGGAACCAAAATCGGCTGAGAGAAAAAATATCAACTCATCCTCCGCCATTTTTACTCTAAGCGACTCAATAAAGACATCCCGCATAGCTCTAGGCTTAATCTCTTGCATCCAGCCCCCTTATGATCTCATCTACCTCATCTGGCTTTAGGGACAAAATATGACTGAGTGGATGGCTCTCTAGAAAAGGGACCCCTTTTCCTTTAATGGTTTGGGCGAGCACCACTTTAGGTTTTTTGTTCTTAGCCTCTTTTGCGGAGAGTAAAATGTTTTGAACCGATGTTACATCATGACCCTCAACACTGAAACACTCAAATCCAAATGCTTCGAATCTCGCAGCAAGTGGAGAAATATCGAGAATGTTTTTCGTAAAATCCAGCATAGAGACTTTGTTTTCATCCACAATAACGATGAGATTATCCAATCGGTTATGTGCCGCAAACATAATCGCTTCCCAATTCGAGCCTTCGTTGAGTTCTCCGTCTCCGACAAGGACAAACACCGATGAATCTGAGTGCTTGGCGCTCAATGCGACTGCCATCCCCGAAGCCACTCCCAATCCATGTCCCAATGAACCGTTGATTGTTTCATAACCCGGAATTATGGGATCGGGTATCCCCCCTAAAAAAGAGCCGGGTTTGCATACGTTTTCAAGCTCTGATTTATCAAAAAATCCCAAATCGGCCAAAATGGGATACATAGAGATGGACCCATGCCCTTTGCTGATTACAAAACGGTCTCGATCTTCCCACAACGGGGTCTTAGGATCATAGTTTAAAACACCGCCATAATACAATGCTACAAAAACTTCAATAGGAGAAAGAGATGAAGCAACCCTAGTTTCAATAGCTCTTTTATGGATCAGCAATGTCTCTTTTCTAATCTCATTGGCTTTATTTTCAAGAAGTTCTGATAGTGTCATAATTTTCCTTTAGCCATGTACAGGTACTTTTTAGCCCTTCATCAAAATTAATATTTCGTTTCCAACCCAAAGCTAAAAACTTATCACAATCAAGCATCTTTCGAGGTGCCCCATCCGGTTTAGTCCCATCCCACACCAATTTCCCATCGTATCCGATAATACCTGCAATGGTTTCAGACAGCTCTTTTATGGATATATCTTCGCCGCTTCCAATATTATAGTGGACATTTTCGAGATGTTCTGCATGTCGGAGTGCGAACAATGATGCCGAGGCCACGTCATGGGCATGAATAAACTCTCTCTTCGGAGTTCCGCTTCCCCATAATAAAACTTCTGAAATTTCATGGATTTTTGCTTCGTAAAATCTTCGTATTAAGGATGATAGCACATGAGAATTTTCGAGATCAAAATTATCATTCGGACCGTAAATCGAGTTGGGTATAAGACAAATAAATTTATTGTATCCAAACTGTGCATTGTAGGATTTAGCTGCGATAATCCCTGCAATTTTTGCCGCAGCGTACCCCATACTCGTCTCTTCGATCGCTCCGGTAAGCCAATCGGATTCTTTCATCGGTTGAGGGCAAAGTTTCGGGTAGGTACATGAAGAGCCGTAAAAAACTACGTGTCTTACCTTGTGTTTATGGGCGGCTTCAAATACGGCATGCTGAATTGCCAAATTAATTCGTAAAAAATCGGCAGGATAGGTTTTGTTACCGATAATCCCCCCCACTTTTCCGGCAGCCAAAAAAACGATATCCGGCTGACGCTCAGCAAAAAAAGTATCGACGGCTGCAAAATCGGTTAAGTCTAAGCTGCTTTTATCGGCTGTAATAAGATTGCAAAATCCCTCATCATTGAGTTGATTGAGGATTGCCGAACCCAAAAGACCTTTATGCCCGGCTATGAAAATTTTATCATTTTGATTAAACATTACTGTATTTGCTGTTGGTGATTATCGTATAACCCTTGATGAGTTCTTTAATCCCCATATCCAAAGAGTGAATCGGTTTGTATCCGGTCGCTTCGATCTTTTCATTACTGATTATGTAATCTCTTTGATCGGGATCTTTGCCTATTGGCGCTTCCATAATCGTAAAATTCGGGATATGCTCTTTGATTTTGGCACAAAGTTCAAGCTTTGACAAATTGGCATCACTAAGCCCGACATTATAAGCTTCATTTTTCATCCGTTCAAAATTATTGATCGCATGAATAAATGCACGAGCCACATCTCTGATATGGATATAGTTTCGTTTGAAATGCCCCTCAAATACGACGATGAAACGATCATTAAGTGCTCTATAGGTAAAATCGTTCACTAAAAGATCTAGTCTCATCCGAGGAGCCATACCAAATACGGTTGCCAGTCTGAAGGTTATGGCATTGCCTCGATTGAGGACAATTTCTTCTGCTTCAACTTTGGTTTTTCCATACGTCGAAATCGGTCTCAGCGGTGTTTTTTCTGTACAAAAAATCCCCTGTTCTCCAATGCCGTATCCGCTATTGGTGGTAGGATAGATAATCTTTTGCTCTTTTGAGGCAAGACGTGTCAAACTCTCAATCGCATCTCTGTTTGTCGTAACCGTTCCTATGGCATCTCTACTGCAAAGAGGAGCTCCGACAAGTGCTGCCAAGGGTATGATAATATCAAATTTTGGCAATATTGATTTTAATATCCCCTCATCTCGTGCATCCCCTTTTATAATCTGAAAATTGTCATGTGCACAGCATTCTAAAAGGCTGTTTTGACCAAATATAAAAGTATCCATTACCGTTACATTATGACCCTCGGCAAGAAGGCTTGGAACCAACATAGATCCTAAATATCCGGCTCCGCCCGTGACAAGTATATTAAAACTCATTTTTATCTCTCCAATGTAATCTCAAATTATAATTCTCTATCCATCTATATTGCATCAAAAGTTCTTTAACGTTTCGTACAAATAATCGATCTCTTTACGTATATCATGCGGATGATTTCCGACAAACCATCCCCGATCATGAGCAATATCCGCATTTTCTCGACTGTGTACGCTATAGTCATAATACTGTATAACATCGTGCTTCAAAAAACACCCTCCCGTGATAATGCGGTGTTCGATATTCGCTTCACGTAGCTTTTGCAATACCTCTTTTCGCTCCAGTGCCAATTCGGGGCGAACAATCATGGTAAAACAAAACCAAGAACTTTCACCGATCTCTTTTTGAATGATAAAACGTTTGTCATCTTTGAAAAGCGCCACGAAGTATTCCGCATTCTTACGCCGTTTGTCTATCAGATTAGGGAGTTTTTTCATCTGCTCAAGCCCTATCGCTCCATGCATCTCACCGGGGCGAACGTTATACCCTGGAAGAATAAATCGATAAGCTTCAAAAAAATCATCCTCTTTTTTTTCAAATATAGGGCTATCACTCTCTTGACCTCGTGTCCAGCCATGATTTCTCATCGCCTTTAAAAGATTATAAATCTCCTTGTCATCGGTTAAGACCAGCCCCCCTTCCATGGTGGAGATGTGATGAGAGAAAAAGGTACTAAACGTATTCACAAGACCCCGTGTCCCTGTAAATTTACCCCCCATTTTTGCCCCCATGGACTCACAGTTATCATCAAAAAGGATAAGATCGTGCTTCTCACACAGTTGCTCGATAGTATCAAAATCACAAGGGTTACCCAAAATACTCACGGTGACAATCATTTTCGTATTTGGGGTGATCGCATTTTCAAGTTTTTCGATATCGTAATTAAGAGTCTCAAGATCAATATCCACAAACCGAAGTTTCAGCCCATACTGCTGCAAAGGGTGAAACGTCGTAGCCCAGCTGATACAGGGGACAATTACCTCATCCCCTGCTTTTAACGAATTTTCTTTTCTAAAAAAGAGCGATGCGAGGGCTATAAGATTTGCGGAAGAGCCGGAATTGACCATTACCGCATACTTTTTGCCGAAAAAAGCAGCAAACGATTCTTCGAATGCCGCTACATTTTTTCCCATCGTAAACATATCACTCTCCACAACCCGAGCAATTGCTTCTCGTTCAGCATTGTCCCATGTTGAGCTTGCTAATTCATATTTCAAAATGCTTTCCCTTTAATAATTTGGTTCATAAACAATAACTTCCGACCCACCCGAATCAAATTTGAACGGGATATGTAAATACCCACCAAGTACCGCTTTAACGTTCTCTTGATGCTCTTTAGGGACAAAAAATAGCATGAACCCGCCACCGCCTGCACCCAATAATTTTCCGCCGATAGCACCCGAAGCGATTGCTTTGTCATACATGCTATCAATCTCAGGATTACTGATTTTATCCGAAAGCGAGCGCTTTAATTTCCACGTATCATTGAGCATTTCCCCGAATAAATTTATATCTCTATCGGATGTTAATAAGTTCAAGGCATCATCAACCAAATTCTTCATAGCATGTAAATTGGGCTCATTATTTTCAATATTTTCAATTTGATCTTTTGCAACCTCACTGGCAATTCGCGAAATACCTGTAAAAAACAGCATCAACGAACTTTCAAACTCTTCAAGTCTCCCTTTGGGAAGAATCACGGGATTGACAATAATTTCACCGCTTTGCAAAAATTCAATCATGTTTAGCCCGCCATACGCCGCGAACATTTGATCCTGAGAGCCGACATGCTCTTGTATCAGATTTTGTTCAATGTGTATCGCGGTTTTAGCTAATTCGTCTTTTGAGATCATTTTCCCCTCAAGAGCGTACAAACTTTTGATCAGCCCCACGGTAAATGCTGAACTTGACCCCATACCGCTGCGAGCCGGAATATCGCCATCATGATGAATTGATATGCCATAATCAACGTTAAAAAATTTCAATGTTTCCCTAACGCTAGGGTGCACTATTTCATCGAAAGTTGCAACATTTTCCTGTTTTGAGTACACGATTCTATGTTTATGATTAAAGAAAGGGGGAAGTTTTCGAATATTGATATAGGAATACTTATTTATCCCTACCCCTAGCACTTTCCCACCATGCTTTAGATAATACGACGAGTAATCAGTTCCGCCTCCGAAAAAAGATATTCTATGCGGTGTCTTAGATATAATCATTTATCTCTTTTTTTGCTTTTTCATAATCTTCTGGTATCCCTATATCGACAAAGTAGCCATCACATAAATAGGCAATAGGCCTTAAATCGCTCAAATATGCTTCTAAAAAATCTTTTTCAAATGAAAACATCTCTTCGGAAACATCGTATATACCAAATAAATCACGATCCACCAAGTATGCCCCCGCATTAATCAGCCCATGTTGTTTAAATTTTTTTTCTTCAAACATGGTCACTACCGAATCTGTCATCTCAACACTGCCGTACCTGTCAAAATTTTGCATAGGTTTTAACCCGAGCGTAATTTTAGAAGAGTACTTAGCATGTATTTCGTATAGCTTCTCTATACTAAAATTGAAAAAAGTATCCCCGTTTAACACCATAACCGCTTTGTCTGTAGTGTACGCCAATGCTTTTTTAATAGCGCCTCCGGTGCCGAGAGGTTTATCCTCACTGCTGTAGACTATCTCCATCCCCAAAAATGAATCTTTAAAATACTCCTTGATAAACACTTGTTTGTAACCGACAGAGAAAATCACTTTTGTGATTCCCCCTTTCTGTAAAAAAACCAACAAATACCACAAAAAAGGTTTGCCATTAATATCGGCCATCGGTTTTGGGACATCTTTAAGTACACTTTGCAACCGTGTTCCCATTCCTCCGGCTAATATTATCGCTTCCACATCAACCCTTAACTTTTTTTTTATAGTATCTCATGAATTCTCAAAGTCTCTTTGAATGATCGAAAAATGTAGGTATTTTTTACTTTTTATCCAATAAAACATAATTCTCAACAACCCATTCACCAAACACTAAAGCTGCCGTAAATGCAGGTGAAACCGCATTTAAAACATGAACACTTTTATCATCACCCTCCACAACAAAATC
Organism: Sulfuricurvum sp. RIFCSPLOWO2_12_FULL_43_24; assembly: GCF_001829605.1. NCBI lineage: Bacteria > Pseudomonadati > Campylobacterota > Epsilonproteobacteria > Campylobacterales > Sulfurimonadaceae > Sulfuricurvum > Sulfuricurvum sp. RIFCSPLOWO2_12_FULL_43_24. The sequence continues at coordinate 51,308 of NZ_MIBT01000044.1, forward strand.
CTGTACAAGCTCAAGCGTTTTTTTGTTCAGCAATTGCGCTCTAATACCCGGTTTACTCCACTCTTTAAAATGATTTTCATCGATCTTTTTGACAAGCGATGTTGCCAATGAAACAAAATATTTTTTATTATACTTTTTCATCTCTTCAATCGCCAATGCTCGGAAAGCAAACGAGTTTTTGTAAAACAGTTTTACTTCATGGCTAACGATATTACAAAGTTCACGCATAGAAAATCCACCTAGCCCATTGTAATTTTCTCTCCAAAAAGCGGGAATCGCTGTAGGGCCTATCTTGATCGTACCATCTACAGTTACAGTATAGTGAACTCCTAAAAAAGGATTTTTAAGATTTGGGACAGGATAGATATTGGTTCGGATAGGTTTATCGGTACCGGAATATTTAAGATACATCCCTTTAAACGGGATAATCGTATAGTGTGTACCGAAACCAAAATCGTTAGCTACTTTATCAGCATATAAACCGGCACAATTTACTACTTTATCGCATTGGATTTTGATCCCGCTTTTTAAAAAAATGCCGTCTTCACTTTTTGACGCATATCCGTCTCCAAAAATAAATGTTACCCCGGAATTTTCTAATTTTTCTCTGAGCACAGCACTAATCAATATCGGGTCTACCGTAGAGGTATTAGGAGAATAGAGAGCTTTTTTATACGTTTGAATATTAGGATCGATAGTGTAAAGATCCTCTTCGTCTATGATTTGTACCGCTACCCCATTTCGAATTCCTCTTAGATATAACTCTTCTATCCCTGCGAGTTCTGTTTCATCTTTTGCCACAACTACTTTGCCACATCTGTTGATCGGGAGATCATTCTCTTCGCAAAATTTCGTCCATGCACTATTGCCATCTTTGGTGAACTTTGCTTTTAATGAATCCGCCGTATAGTAAAATCCGGCGTGAAGCACTCCACTGTTCCTCCCGCTTGAGTGCATTGCCTCTTTGGACTCTTTTTCGATTACCACAACCTCAGCATCCGGATGCTTTTTTTTGATGGCTTTGGCTATGGAGAGACCGATAATACCCGATCCGATGATGGCATACGTCATAATGTTTTGTCTATTTTGATCAGCTTCCAAAAACTCAAATCCATCTTGATTAAAAATATGTTTTTAGGCTCACAAACAGCTGTTATCTTGTTATAGATATCTTCAAAATAGGTCTCTGACGCTATGGCTACCGAATCAGATGGGAGAAGATAAGATAAAAAAACATCACTAGAGACAACAGCGTGATCTTCGAACAATTGTTCAGTCCATTTTTTATCATCATCAACATATCCTTTTACCCCATTTTTGATACTGTTCCAAAAGTCGAGACGTCCTAATTCTTTAGAGGTTTCCCCCAACGCATAAACCCAAAGATTTTCTTCCAACCTCACATCATAAGGTATCAGAATATTTCCCGTATTCATACTCACACATTCATTTAACGGATGTTCATCAAACTCGGCTAGCAAGATGGCATTATTGTGTATAAATCGATCGGCTGTTTTTCCATAGAGATCGTTTACTTTGCAAAATGCCAAAGCATCGCACACTCTTGGATTTTTTTCTTTTAGCCAACGCGATAACAAGTTGAAAAATTCTTCTTCCCCTCGTTCAACTAAACTGTGCATATAGGCAGAACTCTTTACATCCCCCAGTTTAAATAGATTGGTTCGGTGATAATAGTGTTCAAATAGATGAGCGAAATACTCATTGACGAGTAAACGCTCATCTAAAGAAGCAACTTTATACGGCATCGTACGAGATAACGCATCAGCGTATTGTTTCGCTTGTTTCGTATCTCCTCTGCGAAGTGCCATATCGGTCAAAATGGTATAAGAGCCTCCGAAATCAGGATGCAGATCTATTGATTTCAAGGCTCTGGATTCAGCAGATTTGTTTTCATGCAGCAGACACAATGCCCCGTAATAATGAATACTCGCATACACTACGTCTTTTAGCTTTTTCAGAGAACCCGCAGACTTTTCTTGTAGATATTCCACCAAATAATACGAATAGGCATCGTAATCGAACCCTTCCGGATCAAAACTTACCGGGTCTAGAACATCATCACTTTCCGGCGTAAGCACAACATTGTCTTGTTCGATTAAAAAGGAGTAGATCACTTCACCCAGAGCATAGTCGTTTGCATATATCGACATTCGAAGCGTATTAAAACAAAGGACTAACGGGGTTGACTTTTTTTGCTTTAACAGAATAAACAGGCTATTTAAATCCGCTGAAGTTTTTTGTTTGGAATAAAAATCAAATTTTTTCGGTCTGCGTCTGGAGTTTAAAAATATTTGCGCACAGAGCTCTCGCTCGCTCTGATTTGTATCTTGAATTATTTCAATATTATCTGGCAATCCCTTATTTGAAAGGATACTGGCTATATAGCAAAACTTCAAAAACCGTATCGAAGATGCCGGTTTAGCGAACAATTGTCCTATTTTCTCTCTTACCTTTTTAAAGTCTATCGCCAGCGTATCGTACTCGTTTAGAATCCTCTCTATCACCTTTTCGATGTTATGGTTGTTATAAACAAACACCCCCTCTTTTTCCGAAAAAAACTGAGCTATATATTCATCTTCGGGAACCAATGCGATGCATCCGGCATACAACGCTTCAACCCCTCTCGTGGAGAGAAGAGGACGTCTGGCATGGGTAATAACGGCGATTTTAGATCGGCTAAGTAACGTCAAATAAGATTTTTTTGAAAAAAACCGCTCTACTATTACGATCTTAGCCTCGTGTTTATACTGTACGATTTGATCCATCACAACCACTTTATCAGGCCATAGAGGATGAAAAGCATTGCCGGTCACCAGTAGGTCAATATCTTTTTTCAAAGCCTCTTCGTATGCGACGGTGGAAAGAACATCGCCAAGACAATAGGAAAATATCTTTTTATCGGGAAAAATGCGCTTCATTTCGACATGATCGCCCTCTCCTAGCACGATCAATGAGTCAAACGCTTTTAATTTTTCATACGCTCCGGCAAAAATATCCCAATCGGCACTAAAAGCCATACTAACATGTTCATTATAGGATTGAAGCGGGAGGTATTCAGGACCGCAGGTGATCGAAAATGCTGGATCATCCGCACTCAGTTCAATCTTTGCCTCGGAATAATCACAATCGAAGCGATAAAAAAAGATCGGATCGAACAGTCTCAAATCTGCCTTATAGCCATTTTTGATGGTATTTATAAGTTGTTTGGCGGATTCCAAAAAATCAATCTTTTCTAAAATTCTCAGCGCTTCTTCATCCGAGTTTAAAAACCAAAATCCGACGGCTTTATAGAATAAGGAACGCTCATCTTGAGCATTGCCTATCATCTTTATCCCTTTTTGCACATCGGCACTCATGACGTAAGCGCATCCCTTTAACGCACCGATAGGAGCATTGAGCGCTACGTAAACAAAATTCCCCTCCGCAAACGCTTGCTCAAAATTGTCGTAGATGATTTCAGGGGTTCTAATCATGGAATAAACATCTCGCTCTCCATGTCTTGGACACAATCAATTTCAATCCAGCCGCCATGAACCAATACCGCTTTAATCGGCATGATGTGATCAATAATCATTTGTAAAAAACTGGTCATATACATTTGAGTGAAACTTTTGCCGTCATACATCGCATCCCGTGATAAAGTCGCGTAAAACTCTACAATTTCACCTATTAGCTCTTTTTTGATTTTAATCAATCCCATATACTGACCGTGAATCTCATCATAGCTTTTCGGCTTTTTACCAAGCTCCACGATATTCCCAAAATCATCCAGTTTCATCGTTTCCGCATCTGCCAAGGGATTATCCATTCTACACTTCCATAATTCCAACCACTCTAAATCCACCGATGTAGAAATAGGAGATGGTTCAGAAAGGACCTTTTGCAAGAGTGAATCGGTGTACATAATATCCGCGTAGGAAATAATCAAATCATCATCCATCCACTCTTCAGCGCAGAAAAAAGTGCTGACCATGTTTGTCTTTTCATACTCTTTATTTTCAAAAAAAACGATTGTTTGATCTTTGAGGTACTCTTTTAATACATCGATTTTATAGCCCCCGACAATTGCTATATCCTCAATCCCACAATTATGCATCGTCTCTAAAATCGTAGTGATAATCGACTTGCCTTTATACTCGACCATGCATTTTGGTCTATCGTCCGTCAGAGGTCGGAGCCTTGTCCCCTGCCCAGCGGCTAAGATGATTGCTTTCATTCTTTATACTCCAAAAAAGTTTCGTATAAAATCTTTATCCGATTTACAAAACGGTATCTCTCTCTCAGGATGCCACATGATTCCAACAATAGGGAGAGTAGCGTGTTCAATGGCCTCTATCGAATCATCCGGACTTCGGGCAACAACACGCATCAACCCGCTGTTACTTAGTGCATAATCGTGATAACTATTACGTTCTCCGCCAATAATACCGAATCGATTTTCACTAACGGATATCGTATGTTTACAGCGAACATGCTCCGATACTTTGTTGATTTTGCCTCCGAAAAATTCTCCTAAAAACTGCATGCCTCTGCAAATACCTAAAATCGGTATCTCATTTGCCATCGCAAACTCTACCAACGAGCGTTCATACTTATCTCTGATCGTATTCTCGCTCAAAGGGTTTATAGAGCTTAAATCATTGCCGCCGCTCAGTATGATTCCCGATGGCGATAACGTTCGTAAAAAATCTATACTTGTATCCATGTATGAGAGAACAACCACATTTATATTCAGCTCTTTGCACAGTTCAAACCAATTCATATCTAAAGCCGTGCGCATCTCACCGCTGTTAGTGTCTCTATAAATTCTAGGTGTTATTATGATTGTTTTCACGAAATCACCCTGCATACCCTAGAAGCCGCATCAAGTTCTATAACGTTAGCTCTGGAATAGTTTGAAAATAGCTTTTCTCCGGCACCGATAATCGCCGGGATCCCAGATTCTGCACACCGAATAGCCATATGTGAATTAGCCCCACCATAACAAGTAATCAATCCGGCTATCCCCTTGGTCAATAAAAAATCGTATCCGGGATCCGCATTTTCTATGCAAACGATTTTATCTTTAATATTCTCTTTCTCATTCCACATGCTCACCTGGGCGACTACCGATTTCAAGGTTATGAAGTTGGGTTCCCCCTCCTCAAGAGAGTAGTGATATATATCCTCTGAAGTTACCAGCAACGAGGGAAATTTTACCGCTTGCGTAAATACATACTCATTTTTATTTCTTTTTATCTCGCTAACAAATAGATCCGAAACATCGGATGCCTCTACCGAAGAGTAAAGTCTCATAATCTCCCCGACAGACAAATGTGCCATATCGCCCCGACTGATACCGAGCCGTGTTCCGTATTCCTCGATATACATTAGAACTTGACTAAGACTTTTGGTAAAAATCAACTTTGCGTATTCTCTGGCCTCTATCGCCTCTCTTATAAAATTCGTCAATTCATCAAAATTTATTTCAAGATTATTTTCCAAAAGCAATGAGCCAATCATCTCTTTTTGAGAGGGTTCCCATTTAAAATCAATACGTTTACCATCATCGGGCTTGCTGTTAAAATAGGTATCAAAAGCCTCGGCATAGGTCAAAGAATTTATATCGTACGTACCGGGTCTTAAATGTCCGTATTCTTCCAAAAAAGCATCTTTTGACATTTTATCTTCAAAAACACACAGAAGATCGGCACTCAACCTCCTTGAAACAGTATTAAGCGAGTGTAAAAAATCTTGTTTTTGATTTGCGCTAAGAATACCCAAAGCCAGAAATGAATCCAGAAACTGCGTTGCCATAAAAGCGGCTCGTGCTATACCGGCAAACGGCAATGTACCGTATCGTTTACACTCCTCGATCAACCAATAAATCTTATCCACAAGTGATAAATGCGAATCAACAATTGTTCTATGTCTCTTTTTTAATTGTTCGACCTTCGCAATATCTTTTTTATACAACCCGCCATCTTGTTTGATCACATTGTTAGTCAGATGTAAAAGCGAAGATTCTATCTGTTTGAGTTCATCCTCATTGAAAGAATGCCCTTTTAGTTTTTGGAGTCTCGCCGGTAAATCGAGTGTATAGCACGAAAATAGGATCTCAAACTCAACCTTATCGTGAAAATGAGGCGCACCCTCCAAGCTGTCCAGATAATAGTCGATCAACTTGGCTGCAATCTCTTCATCCAGTTCTTTGGGGACAAAAGAGTTAAACGAAACTCTCACATCAATATACGGAACCCCTAAAAAGTCCACTAACAGAGGATGTGATCTTAGATTTCTATACCCGAAATTATCGCGCTGATACGCCCAAACCGAATCGGTCACCAACTCTTTATAAAGAGATAATGCCAGTTTTTTGGGTCTTATCCCTATGATTTCCGCTGGATTCCAATCGGGCATAACCCCATAAATAACTCTTGAACCCAATAGTGCCGGATGCGGCATGGATAGTTTTTCAATCTTTTTAGCAACTTTATGCAAAGCATCGCTCATATCAATGTTCGATAAGTCCAACGTAGTTTTTGAGGTCAATGGTCGAACTTGTAAAAGATACAATATCTCATCTACGAATGCAAATTCAATATCCAGTGCCTGATTCTCCAAAATGCTCTCAAGCTCTTTTGCCATACGAACAAGTGCTTTGTGGTACCTATCCTCCAGATCAGGCTCTCCATGTTTAAAACATACAAACGTTTTTAACGTATTTTTATGTCCTGCACTAACACCGTCCGTGCTCCCGGAAAAATCCATATTGGCTATTAAATAAGGGGCAAAAGTATCCGGGTCTGAAGTAAATAAAACTCCACTGCAATGAACATTTGAGAGCATAGGTTGTACGAAAAATTCATTCTGTAAATCTAAGGAACCATACGAAGCGATCACACTTTGTACGGCGGATACACATTCAACCCTATTTTTAGCCTCTACATTAGGAAGGCTAAGAAAACAACCTGCGTATGACGTATCATGTCCATCCTCTTCTTTAGCACTGGAGCGTACGATAATTTTATCAAAAGTGTTTGCTATATTTTGGAAAACACCCTCTTGATCATTTAAAAACTCTTCTATCGTAAAACACAATTGCGGCAGTATACGGCAACTCAGTAATTTACCCTCTAATTGTGCTAATGT
>NZ_MIBT01000045.1:0-8218 GCF_001829605.1 Sulfuricurvum sp. RIFCSPLOWO2_12_FULL_43_24
GTATCAAGAGGAGCAACAACTTGGATTCCAAGGTTACGCGCTTCTTGAACCGCGATGTGTTCTTTTACCGCATCGATAACGAACATCAAATCAGGCAAAGTTTTCATATGACGGATACCGCCGAGGTATGCAATCAATTTTTCTTTTTGACGATTCATCATCAACGCTTCTTTTTTAGTCAAAAGGTTGATTTGTCCGTTTGCTTGCATCTCTTCGATGATATCAAGTTTACGGATTGATTTTTGGATCGTCGGGAAGTTAGTCAACATTCCACCCAACCAGCGGTTGTCAACGTATGGCATTCCACATTTTTCAGCTGCATCACGGATCGCAACACGAGCTTGTTTTTTAGTTCCTACGAAAAGGACAGTTTTGCCCTCAGCCGCAGCATCAACCACTTGTTGATACGCATTACGGAAATAACGCAATGTTTTTTGAAGATCGATGATGTAAATGTTTTTACGAACACCGAAAATGTATTTTTTCATTTTCGGATTCCAACGACGTGTTTGGTGACCGAAGTGTACACCGCATTCGAGAAGGTCTTTCATTGTTACCATAGTGATAACTCCTGTATAAAATATAGTTTGTTCTTCGTTGTCTTGGGCGAATGCTAACAGAGCCGATGAGACATCGGGTGCACGAGAACTGCGTGATCGCTTGCGAATTTTTTCCCACGTCTGCAAATAGAGGAGAGAAAATCGGGCGGATTATACTGAAATAGCTCTTAAATTTAGCTGTATTTAATATTACCCGCACCGTCACCTTTTTATCACACAAAATAGCCTTATTCAAATTACTTTTATATAATTTTTGTTAATATCAGTTCCAACAATGCACAGGCATTAAAAATAAGGAGAAATGATGACACAACGAATCCTAGGTTCTGTTGTCGCTGCCGCACTGCTCACTACGAGCGCATTCGCAGACGACGCATTGATGCAACGGTTTGAAAAGATGGAAAAAGAGATGGCAGCACTCAAAGCTGAGCTCAATGCCATCCGAGCCGAAAACTCTAAATTGAGTACTCAACTCTCTTCCCCTGTTGCTGCTGATGATAAAAAAGAGGTCGCAAGTGCCGGCAAGCTTAACGAAACACTCGAAGAGATCCAAGATCAACTCGACGATTTAAACAAAAAAACCAATGGCAACAACCTCAAATTCGGAGTTGATTTCCGTACCAGCGTGGATAATCTCCACTACAAAATGGCCGATGGAAGCAAACAAGAAAACGATGCTCTACTCTCGAATCGCCTATGGTTAAATATGAACTATGCAGCTACCAAAAATCTTAGTTTTACAGGGCAACTTGCTTATAACAAAACATTCGGTCAGCGTTCTATGGTTGATTCCAATACGGCAGGAATGGAAGGTTTTGACTGGATCAGCAGCGAAGCGGCATACGATGACACCCTTCGTGTACGATCTGCCTATTTCTTTTACCAAGACGATGAGTTTATGGGAGCCGATGTTCCATGGACCGTCAGTATCGGTCGCCGTCCATCTACCGAGGGGCATCTCGTCAATTTGCGGGATGATGTAAAAGCTTCTTCTCCACTTGCGCACACCGTCAATGTCGAATTTGACGGTGCCAGTGCAAAATTCGGTACCGAAGAGCTGATCGGGCTGGATGGCTCCTACTTTAAACTCTGTCTTGGCCGAGGGATGAGCAATGCTGAACCGCGATTTGGGTCTTCACCTTACAGCGGAAATGATGCGACAACCAATGATGTTGATATGGCTGGAATTATTGTGGTTCCATACGACGATAAACAATACAGTACGGGATTCCAATATACCTATGCCAATAATTTAATTGATCAAATAACTGCCAGTACAACAGACTTTAGAATGAAAACCGTTGGAGGCCTCCACACAGCGACTGCTTTTGCGATGGTGAATGGAATCGGTGACGGTATTAATGATTTCTTGGATGAGACAATTTTCTTTGTCAGTGGTGCGATGTCAAAAACTGATCCTTATGAAGGCAAAGGGGGTATGCTGGGATCAACCGACAGTCAAACCGGATACAGCTACTGGATCGGTACCCAATTTCCATCACTCCTCACCGATGAGGGACGCTGGGGAGCTGAGTTTAACCACGGTTCGAACTACTGGCGTCCGATTACGTACGGAGAAGACACTTTGATCGGATCTAAAATCGCCGCTCGCGGGGATGCCTATGAGCTTTATTTCACAGAACCGTTGGTTGATGACATCCTCACATTCCAACTCCGCTATACGTATATCGATTATGATTATGCCGGAAGTAACGGTTTCTTCGGAAGTACAACAGGAACTCCGATGAGTATGAGTGAAGCCATTGGAGCAGGTGCCGGCTCTATGGTTGTCGATAAAGCTCAAGATATTCGAGCTTATATTCGCTACAAATTCTAAATCTCTCGTCATCCTGAACTTGATTCAGGATCTAAGATTGCGGATCAAGTCCGCAATGACAGAAGTTATCCCACCAGTTTCGCCAATTCCTCTTTAACTTGTGCCACATGATCTTTTACTTTGACATTTGTCCATGCTGCTTTGATTATCCCTTTTGGATCAATGATGTACGTTGATCGGACAATTCCCATATACTCTTTGCCGTAGTTCTTTTTCATTGCCCATACACCGTAATCTTGCATCATCTGCGTGGTCGGATCGCTAAGAAGGGTAATATCGAGGCTTTGTTTCTCGATAAAATTACGATGAGATTTCGTGCTGTCCGCACTCACCCCGAGGATAATCGCCCCCATATCATCATACGTATCCTGTGCAGCACTAAATTCACATGCTTCGGTAGTACAACCCGGAGTTGAGTCTTTCGGGTAAAAATAGAGGACAATCCATTTCCCGCGTAAATCGCGTGAACAAATCTCTACATCGTCTTGGTTACTTAAACAAAAATCGGGGGCTACAGTTTCTAGTTCTAACATCATTACTACCTTTTTATAAAATTACTATGGATTTAATTTCGCTAAACTCTTCGATAGCAAACCGAGGTCCCTCACGTCCGACACCACTGAGCTTCACACCGCCGTAGGGCTGAATGTCAAAACGTAACGTCGGCATATCATTGATCACCACACCCCCTGCTTCGAGTTCATCGATTGCTTGGGTCGCATGAGAGAGATTATTGGTGAAAACCGAGAATTGCAATCCGTACGGAGAATTATTCATCCGCTCTATTGCATCGCGGATTCCATCCACCCGTACCAGACTGACTATGGGAGCGAATACCTCTTCGCATACGATCTGCATCGACTCATGTACGTCTGCCATCACACACGGATAAAAAATCCGTCCTTCACGGTGTGGGGGAGTTAGCGGGCTCGCCCCCTCTTCCATCGCATTTTCTACCCAACTCATTGCACGTTCTGCCGCTTCATCGTTAATTAATGGACCTAAAAATGTATCCTCATTATACGGTGAACCGACAATAAGTTTCGTCGTTGCCTCTGCCATTTTGAGAGCAAATTCATTGTAGATAGAGCTATTTACGTAAATACGCTGGAGCGAAATACACACTTGCCCCGAGTTGACAAATGCCCCGATAGCACAACGCTCTGCCGCATAGTCGAGGTCGGCACTGGTATCGATGTACGTTGCCGCATTGCCGCCAAGTTCAAGCGAGACTTTTTTGATCCCCGCAGTGCGGGTAATGATATTGCCAACCCCCACCGATCCCGTAAAACTGATAACACGGGGAATATCACTGCCGACCAGCGCGCTTCCCACTTCCGCATCGCCGTACACGACACTCAGGGCATCAGGGATGGCATAAGGACTTTCGATAAAAAGTTTTGCCAGTTTATACGCACATAACGGCGCTTCGGGAGTTGGTTTGAGGACAACTGCATTTCCCGCAACCAGAGCAGGTGCCAGTTTATGGGCAACGAGATTGAGAGGAAAATTAAACGGAGTAATCGCTACGATAACGCCAACCGCTTCTCTGCGCCAATACGCGTGAGCCTTACGTCCGCTACTCATCGCGTCGGTGTTGATTGTCTCCCCATGCATGGTTCGCATCGTCTCGGCGGAGAGGGTGATCGTCTCGATACATCGATCCACTTCGATTCGGGCATACGTGATCGGTTTACCTACTTCGTCACACAATACTTTGGCAAACTCCTCACGCTGTTCACGGAGTTTAGAGGCAACATCCAACAGCCATGCGCATCGCTGATGGAGTGGAATTTTTTTAGCTTGTTTTGCCGCTTTTTGAGCAATCTTCAAAGCCTCGTTTGCATCTTCGGCACTGCACTGCGCCGCACGCGAAACGACACGCCCGTCATACGGGCTAAGACGCTCGGTGTAACTTTGCGGTACAACTTGACGTGATCCCATCCAAACGTGTGCATCCATCCTTCACTCCATTTAAAAAATATTGGAAATTATACAAATCATGACATAAAAAGCTTAGGTGTTATTTTTTCTTACTTCGAACCTTAGAGACCCTTTTAGGATTCGCTTTGTATTTTTTATCCTTGAGCTTTTCGACAATACCGACGGCTACGTTATGCATATCTTCAATAATTCCATCATTATTCTGTTCAAAAAAACCTCTATTGGTTTCAAATTTATCGATTAAGAGCGCAAAATCGATCTCTTTCAAAAACGGATAGTGATGTATCGATTTTTCCTCTTCAAGTATCCAATGACTTAAAATACAAATCACTAAAAATTCAGGGATAAAGGAAGGTTTGTCCGAAAAATGGCTCACCACTTTTTTCGCCATAGCATTGTAATAATCTTTCAACGGCTCTTCGAATTTGGCTAATTTTTTGAGGTGCGGATATTTATCGCCATATTTAGCCAAAGTCAACAAATAATCGACATTCACAACACTCTCTTGAAGTTTGTCTCTCAACTCTCTTAAGGTATCATAAACATACTCTGTATCGACCTTTGTTCCAACCGATAGCTCGCACGCACTCTCTTCAACTTGATAAAAATATCTCTCCAGCGCCGTTCGGGCAAAAACAAGTAATGCTTCTGTTTTTACATCTCTTAAAATCGTAGGCTTTACTCTGTTTGTGCAGTTCTCTTTCAAAAAAAGGTCAATTGAAAGAGCATTATCTTCAACCATTGAAAAATCTTGCAGCATACTCTTTCCTTGGTTTATGGTATTTTTATCTCGAAACTTTCATCTCTATATTAGAGTCTAGTTTCTATTCCTAACGAATCCGTCTCAACTTGTTGCGCTTTCGCAACTCTGTCTTCAAGAAGTTTTTGATGCAGTTCTTCATTTTGAAGCGCTAAAATTTGAATGGCCAAATAAGCTGAATTTATCGCTCCGGCTTTTCCGATAGCAACTGTGGCAACCGGCATTCCAGCAGGCATTTGTACTGTCGAAAGAAGAGCATCAATACCACTAAGTGCCGATGCACTCATCGGTACGCCGATAATAGGTTTAGTCGTTTTAGATGCCAATACTCCAGCCAAATGGGCTGCCATTCCGGCTGCTGCGATAAAAACCTGTGACCCTTTTTTTTCGGCATCTTCGATGTAATTCTTGGTTCGCTCAGGCGAGCGGTGAGCTGATGAAATAATCAATTCATAAGGAACACCGAAAGATTCCAAAGTTTCAGCACACGATTTCATCACTTCATAGTCACTCTTACTGCCCATAACAATCGAAACAAATTTCATTTTTACCCTTTATTTTTGGTTTTCACTTTTTTATTGATGATACTCTGATTACCTGTACTATACCATGCGCGGTACTTGAGAAGAGTGATGCTGCATAATTGGTCTTGACTTAGAAATATCTACAATATAACTAAACCGAGCTTCAAAATTCAGCATCTCTCCCTCAACATCAAAACGCCAGTTATAGATACCGCTCAATGCATACACACTCTCATTGATACGTTGAACGTGCAATGTTTTTTCATGCAGCGCAATACTTAACCCCTCACGACTTCCTAATTTTTCAAAATATTCACGAAGCTTATCCGGTGTATTCGGCAATTTATTGGAAAACGTCGGAATTAAAACAGCATGTTCATCATATAAAGACAAAAGAGCCTCAATGTCACCATGATTAACGGCATCCATCCATTCCGTAAGAATCTCTTTTGGAGTTCTCATCATCCTTCTCCCTTGTGTATAATTAAGTTATGCTATAATTTGGAAATTCAAAACTTTTGAAATTATGTTTCAATTATACTTATTATTACTAAAATAAATATCATAAAGATGTTTTTAAGCATTCTTTTTCCTCAATATCTTTAAAATATGTCCCAAAATTACACAGAGGATATCTTACATGGAACTTAAAATTACCGACGGTGTTTTAGGGGTACGCCCTCCCGTCACCAAACCCCACCCGGGATTCTACTTCCAAGTCGGCGAAGAGCGTTTTCGCCGCCTCATTGATGATCACTACGAGATGATCCGCAACAGTGATATCGCATTTTTATTTCCCGTTAACGATGATGAAGATTTTGAAGCTGCCAAAAAACACGCCGCCGACTTTCTCATCCAAATCTGCGGAGGACCCGACTTTTTTGCCCAAAGCCGTGGGGAACCTCGTATGGTAGGTCGCCACGCACCGTTTCGTATCGATGAGCACGGACGCCGCCGATGGCTTGAGTTTTATGCTGAACTCCTCCCTCCGCTCGAAGCAGAAGGGGTGAATCCTGAATACATCCAATCGTTTTGGGATTATCTCGATGTTTTCTCTATTTGGATGATCAATACACCCTCACATTAAATGCTTCCCGCGATTGCGGGAACTCCTCGCTCTTAATATACCTTAAATCACAACTGCGCTAAAATCTCCCAATTTTTCTTTTGGAGATCTTCCCTATGAATGAAGCCAAATATATTTGGATGAACGGTACACCCTCACATTAAATGCTTCCCGCGATTGCGGGAACTCCTCGCTCTTAATATACCTTAAATCACAACTGCGCTAAAATCTCCCAATTTTTCTTTTGGAGATCTTCCCTATGAATGAAGCCAAATATATTTGGATGAACGGCAAAATGCTTCCGTGGAGTGAAGCAAAGATTCACGTCCTTTCCCACACACTGCACTACGGTAACGGCGCAATCGAGGGGACCAAAGCGTATAAAACCCCAAAAGGGTATGCCATTTTTCGTCTGAACGACCACACAAAACGTCTGATCGAATCGGCAAAAATGACCCTTATTACGGTCCCTTACACTGTAGAGGAACTCAATGCGGCGCAAATCGAACTCTTGCGTGCCAACGAATTTACCGGAGAAAATGTCTATCTTCGTCCTATCGTTTACCTCGGTTACGGTGTTATGGGTGTCTATCACAAAGAAGCTCCGGTCGAAGTATCGGTTGCCGCATGGGAATGGGGCGCTTACCTCGGTGAAGAGGGGATGAAACGGGGAATCCGTTTGAAAATCTCATCGTTCAGCCGTCCGAATAACAAATCGAACATGGGTAAAGCCAAAGCGGTCGGAAACTACCTCAACTCTCAAATGGCGAAATTCGAAGCGGTTGAAGCAGGGTATGATGAAGCGTTGCTCCTCGATGATGAGGGATACGTTGCCGAAGCGAGCGGGGCATCGTTTTTCTTGATCAAAGACGGTGAACTAATCACCCCTCCAAATGACAACTCGCTCGTGTCGATTACCCAAAAAACCGTTATTGAGATGGCGGAAAACATGGGGATCAAAGTTACGCGCAGAAAAATCACCCGTGAAGAGATTTACGTAGCCGATGAAGCATTCCTCACCGGAACGGCGGCTGAGATTACTCCGATTCGCGAAGTCGATGCACGTGTACTCGGAGCAGGCGGACGCGGGCCATTGACCGAAAAAATCCAAAGCGCTTATTTCGACATCGTATGCGGTCGAAACCCAGATTACGATCACTATTTAACCTATATAAATTAAAAAAACACTGGGCTTACTGCCGAAGTAAACCCAGTGTTAACGTAGCTAATCGGGATGTATTCCGATAGCGTATAAATCATAGCAAAAGGAAAATCATGGCAAGTGATATGAACGACTATTTCAATAAAAAGAAAAAAGAAGAACAACGAGGGGGGGGCTTTCAGGCTCCAAAACCGCCAAAATTCGATTTTAATCTAAACAGCCAAAAAGCGGGAATGTTATGGGTTATCGGCGGATTTATTTTGCTCCTCGTTTTAGCCAAACCGTTCATCATTATCACCGAGGGGGAACGCGGTATCCTCTCCACCAACGGTAAATATGAAGATCAGGCACTCATGCCGGGGCTC
>NZ_MIBT01000046.1:0-22253 GCF_001829605.1 Sulfuricurvum sp. RIFCSPLOWO2_12_FULL_43_24
TCAAGAGCATATGCGCTTGTTCCTAATGCCATTACAGCGACTAGACTAAGTTTTCCTAATTTCATTCATTCTCCTTCAAGAAACCGTTCGAGATAAGATTTACTTATTCCGAATCATGCACTCATCATAACAATTATTTCTTAAGGATTTCTTGATTTATATAGTATTTAGTAATAATTGAGACAAATTTGTCAGAGTGTGAGACAAAAATGTGATAAAAATAGAAAACTAGCTGAAAAACTTTATATAAGGAGTATTATAAATTAGAAAAAGAAATGATTAGATAATGAAAAAAAATAAAAGAAGCGTGCTATTCCCGTATGTACGGGAATAAAGAGGAATTACCAGTTACGGATTCGGATATGACATGAGGTACATTGTTTGAGTAACTGAGTGTAATCATCCAATGCGTTATCCATCCGACCTGCTTCGATCGATACAATCATATCATCCGAATACATTCGGAGCATTTGAGCGGTTTTTTGGGCAAATTTATAGGCATAAACTTGATCTTTCGGCAAAATCGTTTTTACCTCTTCACTCTCCAGTGATTTAAGTGTCCCTTGAAGTTTTTTAACCCCTGCTTTCATCTCATCGGTTGAGCTGTACAAACCACCGCGTTGAATTTGCTCCATCGCATCCATCATCGTACGCATATCCTGCATAAGTTCTAATCGAGGATCTTTCTTTTCTGCCGCATTCAACGATCCGGCCAATAATGTTCCTACCACTAAGGCTGCTAAAGCTTTTTTCATGAATTCCCCTTTTAGTATTGGATAATTTCTTTAGAATATTCGGTGAGCTTAACGGTTTTTGCCGAAATAGAAACCAGCTTTTTCGCTTCAGCGGGGCCGCCGTAGAACTCTTTTAACTCTGGACGGAAACTTTTGAAATAATCTTGAAATTTATCCGATCCCAAAATACCGACTGCCCAAAGGGTATCATCTGCTGCATGTTCTAGCACAACCGAATTAAGAGGCTGGGTCGCTGCTCCACCGAGTACTTTTGCACCGGCCCCGGCATCAAATGCTGATAGATGAGATGAACAAACGATAATGCCGCTTTTTTCATACGCCATCGTTTTTTTCGCCGTTGGAACATAGGCGATAAAACTGTCATTTGGTGTCGGGTGAGTCATTTGATGCGTACAAATCGCTACATAAGCGACAACACTGCGCTCTTTTCCGACACCGCTTTTCCATACGTATTTTTCACCACCCTCCGAAGTTAATTCAACATCTTTAGTAGTTGGCTTCGGCAAGTTGATCAACATACATGGAGTTGAGGCATGAGGGTAATTAAAAATATAAGTAACCTCTTTTTCCAAAGCCGATGCTTTGATCGGTTTTCCGGCAGCATCCACCAATTGCGTTTTTTCATAAGCTTTGTATAATGTACCGTCCGCCGCATATAGATTGCCGCGAATTAACGAAGGACTAGCCGCGATGACTGTTGCACCGGCAACAACTTTTAAAAAATTTCTTCTATCCATGATATTTTCCGTGTGAATTATTTTGAGTAGTTAGTGTAGCAGAATTTTCTTTTACTCTCCGAGTGGAGAGTAAGATAACTTGTATTAGTTAAACAAGTCGCGCATAGCACCTTTGTACCAATCGTGAGTCGCTTTACCAAGACCGGTTGTACGGAATTTACCAGTTGCTTCATCTTTAGGAACCGATCCTTTTGAACCGATAACCGGACCAGCAACCATAAATTCATGATTAACCATGATCGCTTCTTCAGGATTTCCGTTAACCATTGAGTAACATACGTTTGCACTTTTGTATGGAAGCGCTGATGCAACACTGTATGATTTACCGTGAAGAACGTGAGCGATCTCTTTAGCACACTCTTTACCTGACCAGATAGCCGATTGACCACTTGGTGGGATCGCATGTCCAACAACGTCACCAACTGCATATACAGCTTTATCGGTTGCGGTTTGGAATGAAACCGGTTTTTCTGGGCTTGTAGCCATTTTAACTTTTTTGAATCCGTCCGGAGTTGTTGCAACGCCAGCCATTTCGATAACCGGGTTAGACATATTGTGCGGGATAAAGTTAAAGATGCCGTATTTGATTGTTTTGGTTGTTTTTACACCTGTTGTATCTTCTTTGTTTGCAAAAACTGTTTGAACGTAAGTGATCTCTTTTTTATCGAAATCAACATCAGAGATTTTACAATTGTCTTCGTGAACGACAACATCCGGATACAACTCTTTCCAAGTCTCTTTAAATGCCGCACCTTTAGCTACTTCAGCCGTTTCATTCAAAATGATAACTTTACCTTTTAGCCCTTCAGTTTTCATGAAGTTTGCGATCATACTTGCACGCTCAAACGGTGCCGGAGGACAACGATATTTTCCAGCCGGTACAGTAATAATAACATCACCGTCTTCCATATTTTTAACCATACGGTCAAGAGCAACGTGTTCGCCGCCCGGTACAAGTGCCGCTGGAGCTACACGACGTGCTTTTGCGATTTTTGCGTCTGACCACGTTGGGAACTGCCCTTTGTAGTTATAGTCGATACCAGGAGCGAGAACAAGAATATCGTAACCTACGCCGCCCTTAGAGGTATGAACCACTTTGTTTACACGGTCAATTCCGGTAACAACTGCTGTCAACATTCCATAGCCGTTTTTCTCAACTGCTTGAGAGTAGTCATGCGTTAATGTACTAAGACTAACACCTTTGATACCGCCAAGATTACAGTTAGAGAATGGGCAAGACATAAAGCTGTCATTTTTCTCGATAATTGCAACATCGAATTTAGGATCGATTTTTTTCAACTCTTTAGCAACGGTTAATCCGCCGAAACCACCACCAATGATAACTACTTGATGTTTACCAAGCATTTTACCTGCTGCACTTTGTGCACCCGGAGCTGCACCTGTAGCGGTTGTACAACCAGTTACGGCAGCTGCTGCTGCGCTAAGACCGGCGAATTTAAGCAAGTCACGTCTTGAAATGTTCATAATGAGTTCTCCTTCATTCTATGCAAAATCGATTGCGAATTTTGATTTATCGCTGGGGACATCATAATCGTGTTATTCTTAAATATTTATAAGAAATAGTAAAATGTATCAAAAAAAGCCGAATAAGATATTATTATATGATTTTGTGTGATATAAATGTGATACATTGAGAGAATTAGTATTATATGGTATCATGTCACCATGTTTAAAAGGGAGATTTTGGATGAAAATTGAAGAGTGTCATTCCCTTGTGGAAGTTCGTAATCATATTGACCGCTTAGACGATCAAATCGTCGAGCTTATCGCTGCTCGCAACGGCTATGTTAAGCAAGCTGCAAACTTTAAACACTCCATCGAAGAGATAAAAGCGAATGAAAGAATGGAAGCGGTAATGGATCGCGTTCGCTATAAAGCAATGGAGTTCGGTGTGTCACCGAATCTTCTTACAAAGCTTTACGGTATCATGATTGACGCGATGGTGGAAGCAGAGATTTCAGAGTTCAGGAATGCAAAATCGTTGTAAAAGCTCGTTCGTGGTGAGAGCGTCGAACTATGAATGCCTCAACACCCTTCGACGAGCTCAGGGCGAACGGTAAAAACTAAAATCGTGTCACTTCGCCACGGCAGATTGCCATAATCACTTTTCCTTTTAACACCTCTTTTTTATACAGACTGTGATGATGAGCTACAACTGTTGTCGAGTCAGGATCAAAGAGAATACAATCACATTTGCATCCAACCTCGATTTCCCCGGCTTTCACTCCGATATGTTCTCCCGGAGTTCGCGATGCTACCTTCACAAATTTGGATATATCAATAATTTTTGTCGAAATCAAATAGGTGTAGACTAACGGCAAATATTCAGTAATGGAAGTTGTACCGACATTAGCATCGTAAAATGTGATATCTTTATGGATATCAGAGTTAGGTTGATGCAGTGAAGTGAGCGAATGGATATCACCTCGTACCAGTGCATCAAGTAGAGCCAGTCGTTTGGTTTCATTCACCAACGGAGGATTGATTTTGGCATCGGTATCAAAACCTGTACAGGCCGAATCATTTTTAAACAGATGATGGATAGCAACTTCACACTCTACGGCGATTCCGCTTTTACGCGCCTCAGCGATCAACTCTATCGATCGGGGTTCCGTAATACTTTTGAATACAATTTTAATCCCGAAATAACGGGAAATTTCGATCATCGCGGCAACATGAACTACCTCTGAGAGTGGAGATATCCCCGGTAATCCAAGCTGCGAAGCAACAGCACCATCACTCATAACACCGCTCTCGACAAGACTTTTTTCTTCTGCTTTGTAAAAAAGTGATTTATTGGCCATTTTTAGATATTGGGCAATGCGGGTTATGAGGTTGTAATCGTTGATCGTCGAAGTGTGCACCGATACGCACCCTTTTTTCAGCATGATCGCAATGTTGCTCAAAGCTCCTGTTTCATTCAAAGCACTTACTGCCGATTCAATCGTTGCACCATGAGGTAAAAAACGATGCTGTTGAACAAATTCCAGCGTAATCTCATTGTCGATACGAGGAGTCGAATCGCTTGCCAAAACTGCCGTAGTAACACCACCGCTGAGGGCTCGATATGAGAGCTTTTCCAGATTGGTTCGACTGAGCTGAGAGTCTTTTAACCGTACATCGGTATCGATGAGACCGGGGATCAGATAACACCCCTCCGCACGAATGATTTCATCACCGCTAAGATTTTCGCCAATGCGCGTAATAATCCCCTCTTCAATCTGAATGTC
Source organism: Sulfuricurvum sp. RIFCSPLOWO2_12_FULL_43_24 (assembly GCF_001829605.1). Lineage (NCBI taxonomy): Bacteria > Pseudomonadati > Campylobacterota > Epsilonproteobacteria > Campylobacterales > Sulfurimonadaceae > Sulfuricurvum > Sulfuricurvum sp. RIFCSPLOWO2_12_FULL_43_24. The sequence goes on from NZ_MIBT01000046.1 coordinate 4,744, forward strand.
AGCATGACGTTCTCCGTTAATATCACAGATAATTGCGCCCGATATGATCATAGATTGCTCCCATTAGGTATAATTACGCAATTTTAGTCAAAGAAATGTTATAAAAAGGGTACGTGTGGTTAAAATCATCCTTTTTTTGATACCTATGTTCCTTTATGGCGGTACTGATCTCTATAAAACAGGTAAAAATCTCTATTTTTCAAAAGGATGCAGCGGATGCCACGGCATATCGGCGAGCGGAACCAACTTATATCCCGCCCTCGCCCATCGACGCCAACCGTTTTTAGCCTCAAAGCTCAAAAACTATCGAGCCAAACAAGGAACGACACAACAATCTCAAATGATGATCCCTTTTGCTATGGGGTTAAGCGATAAAGAGATCGATGCTCTTACTACTTTTCTCAGTGAATATCATGAAGGAAGGAGTAATTATAAAAGCGATACATCCACACGGGGAGACGGAGGATCATGAAACTACTCGTCAGCGCGTTAGAGCACTCTGCCAATATTCATCTCTCGTTTTTGGTTAAAGAACTCGGAAGTGATGTAGAGCTATCGGGGATTTTTGATAATACGCTCGGAGAGAGCATCGTCGATTTGCGTTCCACTTCGGTGATGGGATTTGTGGATGCGATAAAAAAACTCCCGTTCTTCTTTCGTTTGAAAGATCAGATGGTGGAACTCGCACAAGATGCCGATAAAGTACTGCTGATCGACTCTTCGGGATTCAATCTCCCAGTAGCCAAAGCAATCCGAAAACGTTATCCTAATAAAGAGATAATCTACTATATTCTCCCCCAAGCATGGGCATGGAAGAAAAAACGGATTCCGGTTTTAGAGAAAACCATTACCCGACTTTGCTCTATATTACCGTTTGAACCTTCGTATTACTCTCCCAATGCCCCCATCGAATACGTCGGGCATCCGCTCCTTGATGAGATCAACATTCGAAAAATGTCTCTCGAACCTACCGGGAAAATGACCTTTATGCCCGGAAGCCGTCCCGGAGAGATCAAACGGCTAATGCCGATTTTTCGTGAACTTCGTTCTATGATACAAACACGTGCACTCATTGTCATCCCGCCCCATTTCACTGCGGATCAAATCGCAGAACTTTATGGCGATATTTCGAGTTTTGAAATTACCCATGAAGCCCATCAAAGTTTGGCGGATTCTGATTTCGCCTTTATCTGTAGTGGAACCGCCACACTTGAAGCCTCTTTGATTGGTACCCCTTTTATCCTTACCTATATCGCTAAATCACTCGATTACGCTATCGCTTCACGTCTGGTCAAACTTGATTATGTAGGATTAGGGAATATCTTGTTTTCCCACAAATACGGACGAAAATTGCACCCTGAATTCATCCAAAACGAAGTCAATGCTCAAAATCTGTATAATGCTTATCAGCAAATGGATAAAACCGCTTTTTACCATGATGCCAGCGCCCTCCGTGAGCTCTTAGGCCATGGAAGTGCCGCACGTGTCAGTCAAATTATCAAGGATTATAATGCTTAGAATATTTTCATGGATGAAAACCAAAACGCGAAACTTTACGGATGAAAAAATCATCCCTTACGTCTTTACTCTGGGTGATGGGCCAATGCTCTTTCGCGATCTGCTTAAAACCAATAAAATGTATCAAGAGGGATTGAAACTGGAGGGAAAAATTCCGGGATTTCGCCTTAGCATCGGGAGAAGCTATCTCGTTTTTATCGGACTTTGGCATCTGTTTATTTTACCGGTTTCGGTCGCATTCCATCCCTTTTTGGCCAAAATCGACTGCCATCTATTAATCATAATGGCCGTCTTGTTTACGGGGATGTTTTTTGCAACCTATGCTATTTATAAAGAATATCTAATCGATACGGTCGCTTTGAAAATTATTAAAAATGGATGGGAAAATCATTTTCCCCATTTTGATTATGATTTACATGCCAAAGAGGTCGCGAAGATTTACTCAGAAGCATTGGAGAAAGAGATACCGCATAAAAATATGCAGCTCTATATTTTGGATAAATTGGTAGAAAATAAATAATCGATCGCTATAGACTAAAAGGCATAAATCAAATCAAACGATGCCTTGTTGTCCGGTTGTTCAGCTTCTAAACTTTGAATCACACTCACTGACGTTTTAATTTTTTTGTTAATTTTATGTTTGTGCGCCAATTTGATTTTTTTATTGGGACCAAGAGTCGGATCTGCACCCTGCACTAACATATAAGAAGCGTTAATCGCCGTATTCGTACCCTCAGCATAGCTTATCCCCGTAGTATAGCTGTACGGATTTCGATATATTGTACTCTCCGACGCGGGAGTATCCAACAAAGAGTAACTCCCCTCCGCAAAAACATGATAAGCATCGTTTAGCGGATAGAGGGCTTTCAGCAAACTCGTATATTTCATCGGATCACTCTGATCATTGGCTGTTTTAACAGGGATAGTAACGTTTTCCGAAGCACTCAGCGTTAGCGAATCCCATAGTTTATTTCGATATTGCACCGATAGATTTGTTTTGCCTACTGAGGGAGTATTGTCGAATCTCCCTTTTACATAGGAGCCTTGTAGCTTTGCAGAAAAGAGATCGCGTGAATATTGGGCCCCCATCGATACCGTTTCGATGGTATTATTTTTCTTCAAATCGTAGTTCATCGTACTCACACCTCCCAATACCTGCGAAGAGAGCGCATTTTGAGAGTACTGAAGCGTTTTTTTTTCGCATCCACCCTGATGGTATGCCCATATCGGAAGCGACGTATTGCAAGGGGAAACGAAAATATTATTCTCCATCCCCGGCAATGCAGTCGCAAATACAATTCCTATGAGACTACTCCATCGCACCTATAAACACCTATCCATTAAAAAATGAGGAAATTATAGCGCAATAGAAAAATTTACTTTTTATATTTTCCCAAAATCCCTAAAAATGTCGGAATATTTGCACCGCCGTCATGACGACCGATTTTTTTCCCTTTTGCATCCAAAAAATGGAATGTCGGAGTTCCGATATACCCTAATCCCTCAGGGATGAAATCTTTGTGAATATCAAGATGAACGGGGACAAAGTTTTTATTGATCTCATTTTCCACCGCTTTTTCTTCAAAAACGATATCGTTCATATATTCGCACGCCGGGCACTCTTCTCTCGAGAGCATCACCATGACCTTTTTCTTCTCTTTTACCGCCTGAGCTAACGCCGCATCATACGATGATGCCCATTTGATCTCTGCCAATGCCAAACTGGCCATTACCGATAAAACTAAAAATATTTTTCCCATTAGATTTCTCCCAAATGTTTTAAAAATTCATCGCTTGTTTTAAATCCGATGATATCGGCGCTTTTTATCCGCTCACCGTTCTCATCAAAAAATAAGATCGCCGGTGGCCCGAAAATACCGTATTTAGAACTGATCGCACGTGCTGCCTCATCGTTTGCCGTCAAATCGACTTGAACCAGAACATAGTTATCCATCGCACTCTTCACTGCTTCATTACTAAAAGTTTTCTCTTCCAGTTCTTTGCATGCACTGCACCAATCGGCATAAAAATCGACCATCACTTTTTTCCCTTTATTTTCTGCCAAAATGGCATCCAATTCTTCGATAGAGGTGATTTTTTCAAACGTTTTATGCTGATTCTGTGCTACAGATACTGTTGCTTCTTTGTTCGGTAAAAACGGATCAAGCGGATGAAGTGGATTTTTGGCTCCCGCCATCCCTCCAATCAATAAACTGATCCCATACAATAAAACCATAAATCCGAGGGCTTTAACGTTTGCACGGGAACTCCATGAGGGATGTTCCCCTAACGGTTCCAAAGCGTTCATATTGATCGCCACAAAAATCGCCAAACCGCCCCATAACAACAATGTTGTGTTTTCATCCAACACACGCCCTATCATCCAAATCGCAATACCGAGCAACATAACACCGAATACCGCTTTGATGATGTCCATCCACATCCCCGGCTTCGGCATAAATTTACCCGACGTAGTCCCTACAATCAACAATGGAATACCCATACCGATAGAGAGGGAGAAGAGTGCGACACCTCCAAGCAATGCATCACCCGTTTGTCCGATGTAAATCAGTGCCCCTGCCAGCGGTGCCGCGACACACGGTCCAACGATCAACGCCGACAAAAAGCCCATGATCGCTATCCCGATCACTCCGCTTCGCTGAGAACCCATTTTACTCAAACGCGATTGGATGAAGTTTGGAATTTGCAATTCATACACATCGAACATCGACAGTGCCAAAAGGACAAAAATAAGGGCAAAGAGGGTAATGACCCATGGCGTTTGAAACGCCGCTTGAAGATTTGCTCCGAAAAGGCCGGCCAAAACACCCGCAATCGTATACGCTACCGCCATAGACAATACATAGACAAGTGAAAGGAAAAACGCCCTTTTTGCCCCCATCCCTTTGCCCTGAGCCAAGATAACGGACGAGATAATCGGGATCATCGGAAATACGCACGGAGTCAACGCGAGCAATAATCCAAATCCAAAAAAGCTCAAAATGATAAACCAAAGACTTCCCCCCTGAATCACCTGCGCAATCTGATCGGTTTCTGAGGTTTTCACCGCCGCTTTAGGAGGGGTTGCTTCCAAACTCGCTCTCTCAACCGCAGGAGCTTTTAAAATGGAACTGCCGGACGTACTTCTCTTACTCAATTTATCGGCATCAACGGTAATATCAAGGAGAGTTTCCATCGGTTCATAACACAATCCGGCAGCTGAACATCCTTGATACGAGAGTTTCACTTTGAGCGTTTGTTCCCCTGTAATATCAGAACTTTTTGAGAGCCCAATTCGAACCGCCGGTGAAGATTCATAAACGCTCTCCCCCTCGTGTTTAACAGCATCGGCCATTGTGATCGAAGCAAAATCAATCCCGTCTTTGGGATCGACATCTTCGATTTTCAGTTTATCCGCATAAATATAGATTTGATCGCCCAACTCGATTTCAATACCGATTGTAGAAGGATCAATCATGCTGATTTTGGGTTTGAATGCTTCATCCGGCTGCAAAAATCCAACAGCCCAAATATTTAATGAAATAAGTAAAAAGAATAGTAAACGCATAAATGAACCCCAGAAAAAATTTATCTCTATTTTATCGCAATTAACTGTTACGAAACTCACAGAGCAACATTGTTAATATTTTTCAGCTTCATTATAGCCTCAAATGCTACACTACACGCAATAATCCTATGGAGAATGATATGTCAAACCGCCTTGCACTTGAAGATTCCCCTTATCTCCAGCAGCACAAAGAGAATCCCCTGGAATGGTATCCATGGTGTGATGAAGCATTTAATCGGGCCAGAGAAGAGCACAAAGCGATCTTTATCTCTATCGGATACAGCAGCTGCCATTGGTGCCATGTGATGGAGCATGAAGTGTTTGAAAACACTGAGATTGCGGCTTTTGTCAATCAACACTTCATCTGTATCAAAGTGGATCGTGAAGAGCGCCCCGACATCGACAAGTATTACCAAGAACTTCATCTCCTCCTCAACCGCCGAGCCGGAGGATGGCCTCTCTCTATTTTCTGCACCCCTGAAAACAAACCTTTTTACGCCGCCACCTATATCCCCCCCACTAATAAAGAGCGGATGATGGGATTTAGTGAACTTACCGCTATTATCGCCGAAAAAATAGCCCAAAATGATGAAAAACTGTTTCAAAATGCCGATGAGATCAGCGGATTTCTCCGCCCGAACAACGACCCTGTCCAAGCAACAAACTTGAACGATAAAATCATTACCCAATTTGCCCTCCAAGCCGAACACAACTATGATCAGATAAACGGCGGATTCTCTAAATCTCCTAAATTCCCCCATGTCTCGTCACTCCAAACGCTCCTCACGATGGAGAGGCTCCAAAACAACAACAAAATAAAATCGATGATTACCAACACTCTCGATTCAATGGCATTGGGCGGGATGTACGATTTGATCGACGGCGGTTTTTGCCGTTACAGTACGGATGAGGCGTGGCGGGTTCCCCATTTCGAAAAAATGACCTACGACAACGCCTTGCTCTGTGCTCTGTATGCTGAAGCGGGAAGGGTGTATAAAGAGGAAAAATATCTCAAAATTGCTCGTGAAAGCGCTGATTTCATGATCAATTTCATGATGGAAGAGGATCTTTTTTACAGTGCCAGCGATGCCGATTCTGAAGGAGAAGAGGGAAAATATTTCATATACAGCTTTGATGAAATTATTACTGCACTCGAAAGTGCCTCTGTTTCTCAGCCCCATGAAGCGGCAAAGATAATCGGTGCAACACCTGAGGGAAATTTTGAGGGGAATACTATCATTCGTTTATCGTCTCACGATCGCCCTGAGTGGTTTGATGAATTTCGTTTGCAATTGCAAACATTCAGACAGCACCGAATCTACCCTTTTATCGACCGGAAAGTGATCACGGCATGGAATTCCATGATGATTAAATCCCTTTTTATTTTAGGTAAAACCGATCCACACTACACTGAACAAGCAATCAAGAGTTTAGAGAAACTCAAATCAACCATGTTCTTAAAAGATCAGCTCAAACACTCGACCCTTATCCATAAAACACCGAAAATCGATGCGTTTTTAGAGGATTATGCCTATTTGTGCAGCGCATTGATCGAAGGATATCAGTCAACGCTAAATGAGAGCTATCTTATCGATGCACAGCGATTTGCCAACAAAGCTCTGGAACTCTTTTACGAAGGGGGAAAATGGTATTTTAGCCGTGGAGCCTTTACAACGGTGGCGGAGCTTGATGATGGTACCTACCCTAGCGCCTTAGGAATTATGGTCAATGTCATGTTTACTCTTGGTATATTGGTCGATCCGAAATACCGCCATTTTGGGTTTAAAAGCCTCGAATACGTCTCAATCAAGCTGATGAAAACACCGATCTACTATCCGACACTTACCGGTGAAGTGATCCGTCATCTCAATGAGCAGCGCCTTATCAAAAACAAATCGGTAAACCTATCTCAAATCACCCAACCTCTGAACTACCCGTTTGTTCTCCTCAAAAATGATGAATCTCTCGATGAATTTACCATTTGCGGTGAAAGTTCCTGTTTCGTCGCAACCAAAAATATTAAGAATATTGACGATTTAATCAACTCAACGTTATAATCAAAAAAAGGAGGGAGAATGAATGGGCGCTAAACACTCTATGGCAACAACAGAGATTGCCGAAGCTACACAAATCGAAGATATCGTTCATGAAGATAGACGTAAAGATCAGGTGATACCTTCAGATGAAAAACGCAAAAGCGGTTCCAAAGAAGAGCGGCTTCCGGTGTGGATCAAGCAATCTGTTCTAGAGTACGAAAAAGATCTCAAAAGTCTCCAAATTGAACTGCTGAAACTTCAAAATCATGTCAAAGATAAAGGGATTAAAATCCTCATGATTTTTGAAGGACGTGATGCGGCAGGAAAAGGGGGAACCATCAAACGGATTACCGAACACCTGAATCCTCGCGGTGCCCGTGTCGTAGCCCTTGACAAACCTTCCGATGTCGAAAAAACGCAATGGTATTTTCAGCGCTATTCTCAGCACCTTCCCAGCGCGGGAGAGATTGTCTTGTTCGATCGAAGCTGGTATAACCGAGGAGGTGTTGAACCCGTAATGGGATTTTGTACCCCCGAAGAGCATCAAGAGTTTTTGAATCATGTCAGTGAATTTGAGCGGATGCTTGTAAACTCCGGCATAATCTTGTTTAAATTCTATTTTTCCGTTTCTAAAACTGAACAAGCCAGACGATTTAAAGAGCGCAAAACCGATCCTCTCAAACAGTTCAAACTCTCCCCGGTTGATGCTGCGTCTCAAGAATTATGGGACAAATACACGACTGTCAAACACTCCATGCTCAAAGCATCCCATACCGGTTCCACTCCATGGATTATCATCCGATCCGATAACAAGAAAAAAGCCCGTATCAATTGTATCAGACACATTTTATCCAGCGTTCAATACCCTTCCAAAAATCCGCCGAATTTAAAAACGTCGAAAAAAATTCTGATTTGGGGAGATGAAGAGATTAAACTCATGGAGACGATGATGTTAGGGAAAGATGATAAAGGGCTGCAGAAAAAAGGGTAACCCTTGAGGGTTAGAGAAATTTGAGAATTTCAGCTTCGATATTCTCTTTTTCGATGACCGTAGATTGTGTAATCGGTTTATCGAATAACCCTTTGATCATTGGAGGAATAGGAGTTTTAGCGGTTTTACTGATCGATTCGAGTGCATCAATGTCATTTGCATCTTTTTCTCCGGTAAGAGCGTTCGCAATGGTCGGAGAAAATTTTGTCCACTCCGCAGTAGAGTAGACAATCGTTTTTAGCGGCTGCGTTGCGCAACAGTCATATGCTTTAAAGCAGGTGGCCGTATGAGGATCCATCAAATAACCGGTATCGAAGGCCTCTTTGATATACCCTTTTCCTTCTGCTCCGTTACAATAATCGGCCGCAAAGAAGTTTTGGAGTTTCATCGTTTCATCATCATTCAATGCATAAAAACGTTCCGCTTCCAATCCTGCCATCAACTCTTTAGTCCGTCCATATCCGAAAAGATCAAACAAAATACGTTCAACATTGCTGGAGATCAAAATATCCATCGCCGGAGAGGTCGTAGCCACAACATGCTCACCACGCAAATCATAGCGCCCCGTATTGATCAGGCGGGTAAGGACATTGTTCTCATTGGATGCGATAATAATCTTCTCAACCGGAAGTCCCATTTTATAGGCGTAATATCCCCCAAGAGCATTCCCGAAATTTCCGCTTGGGACATCAAGATACACTTTTTCACCCATCGCAATAACATTTTGGCGAATCAGCTCAAGATAACTGTGAATGTGATAGATAATCTGAAAAATAATTCGTCCGAAGTTAACTGAGTTCGCCGCTGAAAGAGAGATATTTTTAGCTTTCAATGCCTCTTTAAAGGTTGTGGAACCGAGAAGTCGTTTGAGTGCACTTTGGGCATCGTCAAAATCGCCGTGAATGCCGATCACTTTTAGATTTTTCGCATCTTCGGTCACCATTTGGAGGCGCTGAACATCCGATGTTCCCCCATCAGGATAGAGACATGCGACACGAACATTGGCTCTGTTTTTAAATGTCTCTAATGCTGCAGGACCGGTATCGCCGCTCGTTGCTGCCAAAATCAGATACTCTTCGCCGCGCTTTTGGGCGATTGAGCTGAGAACGACACCGAACGGTTGAAGCGCCATATCTTTAAATGCGCGGGTTGGGCCGTGATAAAGTTCACTGACATAAAGATCATCACGCACTTTTACAACAGGAACAGGATTGGAAGGATCATCAAATTTATCATAAAGCGACAGCGCTTCATCGATCACGGATGGCTCAATATCGATTGCCAGCGTTGTGAGTAAATCTTTGGCCAGTTCTTTGTACGATGAGTTTAAATGTTTTGAGAGAAACGCTTCACCAAGGTTAGGAAGTTCACTGGGAACATACAATCCGCCGAATGATGCGATAGGACTTAAAATCGCCTCTGAAAAGGTAACCTGCTGTGGATGAACTCCGTCATTTCCGCGTGTTTCAATAAATTTCATTGCTTCACTTTATAAAATTTTCGTGATTATAACAAAGAGGGTATCTCTTAATGCTTAGATAGAATCATCAAAAGAGAAAATACAAATCTTTCAATCAATCTCAGTATGATATAATTACCCAACAATGCACTACAAAATGAGGAAAAAATGACCGCTGATTTAGAATCAAAACTCCAACAGCTTCAATCTCGTTTCAGTCATGATGGATTTGTCATTATCGGTGTCAGCGGCAGTTATGCGCGAGGTGAAGAGAGTGCCAAAAGCGATTTGGATTTGCTCTATGAAATTCCGAATCCTGCGGAATTTGCTGAACGGAATGGCGGTTTTGGCTCTTTTAGTAAAATCTTAGAGATCAAACGTGAAATCGAAAAAGAGATTGCTCTCCCCGTTGATTTAATCTCACTTTCATCTCTCAACGAAATCGGTCAAAAATATATTTTGAGAGATTTAAAACGTGTCAGCTGATTCGATCCGCGCCAAAGCGGAATTTATCCTCAAAATGCTCACCAATATCCAAACGATTATTGTTCGCCATAACGGAATCGTCGCCGCTTTAACCGATGAAATCGAAGCTCGACCCGCTATTTTGATGGCATGGTTACAAATCGGAGAAACCCTCAACAAAATAGATTCCGATGTTTTAGCGCAGTTTGATTTGGAAACGGATGCAAAAGGGAGTTATGACGTCCGTAACTTTATCGCGCATGATTATATGGGTGTTGATCTCGGACTGGTCGAGATGATTACCCGAAACCATCTTCCTGTTCTAAACGAGAAAATTAGCCGTATGTTGAGTGAGTTTTCTAACAATGGATGATCATAAATACCTAAGACTTCCTAACGCTGATAGTGCAATAATGCAGCATCCAAATGGAACAGATAATGCGATAGAAATTGGATTAGTAAAAGATCATAGATTCGTTTTTTATTTTTGGTTTAAATGGTGGAAAAAAACAGCGAGACAGCTTGAAAATACTTTATCTAAAGCACCTACTCTTATTACAATCGATTGGCATAAAGATTTATGTGCCCCATATAAAATCGAACAACAAGATTTGATAAATTTGAATTTAGATAGCTACAAAGAAGTTGCTCTATTCTCTTGGGACAAATTAAATCCTCTTAATGATGGACATATTTTATCCGCAGCATATTTAAATCTGATTGGCGATATTTATGTTTTATGTAAACAAGATTACTTTGAAGAAGAAAATTTTATTGACCATTGGGGAAATGAACACAAAATTTTATGCTTTGAATCAAAAGAAGATTTATTGAATGAAATCTCAAACAATAATGTAAATGAAGTTTATTTTGACATTGATCTTGATTATTTTACAGAAAGTGACGATCCCTGTGGCGGTGGTGAAGATTTAACACTAGTGGAAGATAAAGACATACTATCATTAATCGATATTTATTCAGAATTTATGCAATGGATATTTAAAAGAATGGAAGGGATGACTATTGCAACAGAACCAGAATTTTGTGGTGGATTAAGAAACTCAAATCATATATATGACCTTATAGATAATACATTGTTTGATTTTCAACTATTTAGTAAAAATGCTAAATGGAAACATTTGAGTTAAAATGGGTATGGACTACAGAGTAATTTGTGTCCCTACTCCCTCAGAAGTGAAGAGTTCGAGCAAAATCGCGTGCTCTATCCGCCCGTCAATGATATGGGCTTTTTGAACCCCTGCATCGACTGCTTCCAAACACGAATCGACTTTTGGAACCATCCCGCCGATAATCGTACCGTCTGCTTTGAGCGCTTCAACCTCTGCTTCGGTCAGGGTCGAGAAAAGTTCTTTTTCTTTGTTCAATACCCCCGGAGTATCGGTCATAAAAATCACTTTACAGGCACCGATTGCTGCGGCTACGGCTGACGCGGCGAGATCGGCATTGATGTTATACCCCGGATGACCAACGATAGCATCCGCTCCGATTGGAGCGATAACCGGAATAAACCCTTCGCGTAAAAGATTATGGATCACTTCCGCATTCACACTTTCCACCCGTCCGGTAAGACCGAATTTCGCTTCGTCTTTGGGTTTAGCTTTCAGGAAATGGGCATCTTTACCGCTGATACCGATCGCTTTTGCACCGTAGGAATTGAGAAGTGAAGTAATCTCTTTATTGATTTCACCGCTGAGCACCATCTCAACAATCCGCATAACCTCAGGGGTACTGACACGCTCACCGTCGATAAACTCGGTCGGGATTTTTAGATCGCCGAGAAGCTGAGAGATACGGCTTCCGCCGCCGTGTACGATGACGACTTTCACCCCGACGAGATGAAGAAGAACAATATCTTGAGCAAATTTGGCTTTTAATTCATCCGAGCTTTGTGCTGACCCGCCGTATTTAATGACAACAATCTCATCACGAAACTCTTTAATGAACGGCATCGCGTCCATCAGGGTTTTGACGGTATCAATCTTTTTTTGCATCAGCGTATTCCTTGACAATTTTTATCAGTGTTTCATCCAGTTCCAACGAAAGTTCTAAAACGGACAAATTAAGATTCATAGACGACATTTTAACCAAGTCTTTTGAAGTTACCAATAAGCTCGTAGCCCCTGTCCGCTCCACTATCGCTTCGAGTTCCCACGGTGTAAAAAAATGGTGATCTTCAAAATAGACTTTTTCGATTGTCTCAGGCAAATACGGCTCTAGTCGCTCAGGACGGGCAATCGCCGTCACCAGTACCATTTTTGCCGTAGGGTTCCGGACACTCACGGAGCGTTGAAAGGATTTTCCCTCATAGAGCATAATAACCTGTTTATCATGCCACAATTTCTCTCGATACGCCCCTGATGGGAGACAAAAACGATTCGGCGTCTCAACGTCAATCACAAGATCAAGTTTATCGATTCGGTGTTTTCCATACCCGTCATCGAGTAGTACGACCTCACACCCCATCGACACCGCTTCGGCAATTCCACGCTCTCGAATCTCACTCACAATCACTGTCGCATTAGGAAGAGTCTTTGCATAAAGCATCGCTTCATCACCGCTTTTGATCACATCACAGAGAATCGTCGATTTATCTTTAACAACCACCATCCCATGGCTTTTACGGCCGTATCCGCGTAATACTATCGCCGGTTTTTCAAACTGCTTTGCTAATTCTATGACAACAGGGGTTTTTCCACTCCCCCCGACGGTCAGATTTCCGACACTTATAACCGGAATTCCCATAAACTTTGGGCGGCTTTGACGATACCGTACATACGCAATAAGACAATACAACCAACTCAAAGGCAAAAGTAAAAAAGAGAGGATTTTTTGGATCAGCGAAGGGGTATAAAGATACCCTTCACCCCACTGAACGAACCAATGTTTCAAACGCGTGTTGCGGCTACGTCCAAAATTGCGTCACAAATTTCTTCTACCTGATCGTCGCTAAGTGCCGCGTAGTTCGGGATAGAGAGAACTTGCTGATAGTTACGTAGTGCAAGCGGAAAATCGTTAACACGCAATGAATATTTTGACTTATAATAGCTCAACAAATGGAGCGGAATATAATGCAGTCCGCATTCAATCCCGCGAGCGGCTAATTCTCGCGCAAATGAGTCACGGTTTTTATCAACTTTTATAATATAAAGAGCATACGCATGCTCATCATTGGCAACAGGAAGTTTGATATGAGGTGCATCGGATAAACGTTCGTTGAAAATTTCAGCAATTTCACGCTGACGCGCTATATTTTCATCTTGTTTCTCTAACTGCACGAGAATCGTCGCTGCATCCAGAGGACTCATCATGTATTGACTCCCGATATCGGTCACATCATAAATATAGCCCAATCCCTCATCTTCGATAACCATTGCATGATTGCGGAGTGATTTGGCACGTTCCATGATCTCTTCATCATCACACACCATCATTCCTCCGTTGCAAACATTACGGCGTAAATGGGGACTGAAATCAAAACAGGTGATATCGGCACCGGTAGAACCGATTTTTTGCCCGTTATACGTCGCACCCAATGCATCCGAAGCGTCCTCAACGATTTTGACATCATACAATTTTGCAATGGCATACAAACGATCCAGTTCAACGCTTTGTCCTGCTACGTGAGAGACAATCACCGCTTTAAGTTTTTTGGATTTATTTTCACTCAAATACGCTTCGAGTTTATCCAAATCGATGGTAAAGGTATCAGGATTGATATCGATAAAAATCGGTTCTGCATCAAAATGGCGCACCACTTCAGGAACAGAAGGATATGCATTGATCGAACAAAGGACTTTGTCTCCTCGTTTAAGGTCAATCGCCAACATCGCCAAATGAAGTGCTGACGTCCCGTGTGACGTGGCCAGTGCATAGGTGGCACCCACATACGATTCAAATGCCGCTTCTAAATCTTCAATGATATTAGGAGCCTCGCCATCGAGAACTTCATCGATCTTTTCACGTTCATCTCCGCCAACTTCGACGCGGTAAAAGGGGATACTCATTTTTCTTCCTTTATAAGGTTATATCTCTGGGATAATTAAAATCATGATTGACCGTCCGTGAGGTCAACTTCGCTATTACAGGCATTTTACGTTTAAACTGATTCTTATATATTCTTGTCACTATCATATCGACCAACTCAGGATTTTCTCCAGTCGCAATCATCTCTTCAGAGGTGTGCCTCTCTTCTACGTAACGTTTTAAGACACGATCCAGCTCGCTGTAGGGATATCCAATTTCCGTTTCATCGCTCTGACCTGCCCACAAATCCGCAGACGGGGGCTTATCGATAATTGAGCTTGGAATCCCTAAATAACGGGCCAATTCAAATACTTCGGTTTTATACAAATCCCCGATAGGATTAAGCGCACTGGCTAAATCCCCATACAGAGTCCCGTATCCGAGCATCAGTTCGCTTTTGTTGCTGGTTCCCAGTACCAAAGCTCCCTCTCGCGCCGAAATATCAAAAAGCGTTACCATCCGTAACCGAGCCGAAAGATTACCTACCCGAAGCGGTGACATTTCGGGACTTTCATACGCACGCAGCATTGGCTCAATACTATGAGTTTCAGCACGCAGGGAAAACGCGGCACACAATTCCTCCGCATCATCCAAAGAATTTTGAGATGAATAGTGTGAGGGCATTTTGACGCAAAGCAAATCATCCCCGAACGTACGATACGCCAGCACCGCTACGACGGCAGAATCAATCCCTCCGCTCAAACCGACAATCACTTTTTTCAGCCCTGTTTTACGAACTTCTTGACTCAAAAATTCGCTCAAATACCGGCTGATCAGCTCGTATTTACCCACCGCTTAACCTTATTTTTGTATTAACAATTTGCATTATAACTAATTTTGGTAACGAAGTATCAACACGAAGTAAATGAAATTTTGGAGAGTTCATCCTTGGTAAATCCAGCATTACGCCGTGCTTCGCAATTAATATCGATTTTACGGGGAAAACTGTGAGGATAGTGTTTTTCGATAATCTCAAAATAACTTGAGCTCTCTTTCCCTTCCACTCTACAAGCATATTCAAACCACACATCCCCTTTACGGACATGATCGACCTCTTCGGCTAAAATCACGTTCAATGCCGCCATGATCTTTTGAATCATCGGATCACTCCGATGGGAATACAGCTTTTTTAAGATCAAGGGCGTAGCATCCAATCCGTTTGCCTCAAGATACCTCGGAACTACCGCCATCCGCTCATGCAGTCCCAGAGTCCGCTGTGACGCTTCAAAAAGCGCATCGTGCACCGGATATTCCCCATAAAAACTCCCCAACTCTCGAAGCAGCCCTTCTATCATCTCAAAATGGCGAACCTCATCGTCGGCTACAACCAACCAATCATCCTCAAACTCCTCACCCAAATCGCGAAAACGGTACACCGCATCCAATGCCAGATCAATCGCACTGTATTCGATATGGGCAATCGCATGGAGGAGCAAAATTTGACCATGAGGAGTACCCAGTTTGGTCCGTTTTGGAACCTCTTTGGGATCAATCACCGTACAAAAATCACGATACGACGGTGTGGTAAAAACGGTGGGAGGGGTACTCTCATCACGAGAAATATCGCCGTTACGATAAAGGGTATAAAAGGTTTTGAATGCAGCGATTTTTTCGCTTGGGATAGAGGCCGTTAAAATAGTTTCAAGAGTGTTGTAAAGTTCCATGTTGAAATTATAGCCTTTCCCTGTATTCGATGTGGTTAATTGTGTCACCAGTGGTGTCAGTTTCCATTTTTATGCTATAATTTTATCCAAAGGTTCCCAGCTACTGACAAGACTCCAAGGGAGGCTTCTTCGGATAGGTAGCATGGGTCATTTAATAATGCACTTCCACTCTGTCTCTTGTCATAACCTCTTCTTCCAATAAATACTGTTTAATCATTTCGTAATAACTCGGATCATTATGCTCATATTTTCGATTGATCGCCCATCCAATATAGTCAATAATTTGTAAATTTGAACTTGACGCACTGCAATGATGATGAATCGAATATCGTAGCATCTTGCCGTTCGCCCTCAAATATTGCTTGATACCTTTTTTAAGCGCTTTAATCAAAGCATTTTTATTCGCTTGAAGTGGCAACCTGTCCGTGATGATAATAAAATTTCTGTCAATTTTAATTTTATCCAGTAGCTGTGTAGTTGCAAGAGTGAGATTATCGACATAAAAAACGGAATTCTCTTTTCTTTTATCGGGATTGACTTTTGGTTTTTCGAGGATATAGGAATATACTTGAACTGCTTCTTTGGTAAAAGTGCTGATAGTTTCAAACATTCTTTGTCGAATGTATTTATTGTCTTCACACGCATGAAACGCTTCTATATTTAAAACTTTATCCAGTGACGGATCAAGATTTCGCTCCAGTAGCTCATAACGATAATTGGCAATATATTCATGTAATTGAAACGGTCTTGTTTTGACCAAAAAGTTAAACATATAATGATTGCTACCCTTGGGTGAAAAATCCATATCACCTGCTTCATCGACAAAAATATAGACGGTGTCGCTGATGTTGGAGGGCTTTATTTTTTCATTAATGGCAAATCGGATTGATGAAATTTCATAATAATCGTGTTTCATTCCATTTACAATCTCTAAAATTAAACTTTTCTCATCTTCATTGATTTTGTTTAATACGAAAAAATAAATTGGATTGACATAAAAAACTATTTCGCCAATACCACCATTCCAGTTATCTATTTTAAAATCTTCGATATAAGCGTTTTCAAATTTTAAAGCCAAATCAAAACGCTTTTGACCTTTTAACAGTTCTTGGAGAAGTTGGATGGTATTATCTGACATTTAATTTTCCTTGGTATTCAATAACATTGGAACAATACCGTTCCTATCTTTTTTGTTCTCTTCAATATGCACAGCAAATGAAAGATATATCATAGCTTCACGTACCAATCTTGCCAAATGTAAGGTTTTGTTTTCTAAATCATCTCGTGTAATTTGTTTGCTCTGTTCTCTATTGTCTTCTATCTGATATTCGCTGACATCAATAAATTTGATGTTGATGAACTTATGCTCTAAATGATTTCTGATGTCATTAATCTCTACTGCCTCTGGCTCAACTACACTGATAAATGACTTATTGTCTTTTGGAAAAAAAATGTCTTTACTGATAAAGTATAATCCTCGCAAAGCCAAATTATTTAATCCATCCAACTTGCTATTTAGCTCTTCCACATTATTTTTATTTTTCCATATTTTACGAAAATCAATACTGTCTTTATTGCGTTTTAGTTCAAAATATTCATTCAAGAAATAGGCTATCTTATCAAAAATAGAATAGAATCCACGAAATGCCAATTTGATTTTTTCAGTATTTTGGAATGACCCCCAAAAACTAGACACTTTTTAATTCGTTAATTTCGTCGATAATAATCGGCATGGAATACGATTAGGAGAGATAAATGGCAAGAT
>NZ_MIBT01000047.1:0-7698 GCF_001829605.1 Sulfuricurvum sp. RIFCSPLOWO2_12_FULL_43_24
CTGGGTCAAAGACCCTGAGCGTTACGGTGTCGCCGAGTTTGACAAAGAGGGAAATGTCCTCTCCATCGAAGAAAAACCGCTCACACCGAAAAGCTCCTATGCGGTCGTCGGATTGTACTTTTATCCAAACAGTGTTGTAGAGATTGCTAAAAATATCAAACCCTCTGATCGCGGCGAACTGGAAATTACAACTGTTAACCAAGTGTATCTTGCACAAAATGCTCTCAAAGTTGAGCTTATGGGACGTGGATATGCATGGCTCGATACGGGAACCCATGAATCTCTTTTGGAAGCGAGTCTCTTTATTCAAACGATTGAAAATCGACAAGGACTCAAAGTCGCCTGTATTGAAGAGATCGCTTTTGAAATGGGTTATATCTCGAAAGAAAAACTTTTAGAATTAGCTCAACCGCTGAGCAAAAACCAATACGGTCAATACCTGATCCGAAGAGCCCATGAAGGAAAAGCAATTTAATGACCTTTACACGTACCGCCATCCCTGATGTTATCCTCATTGATCCCAAAGTGCATGGAGATGCACGTGGTTATTTCGTCGAAACCTTCCGAGCCGATAAACTCGAAGCATTTTTAGGTTTTTCAGCCCCTTTCTGCCAAGACAACGAGTCTAAATCGTCCTATGGAGTATTGCGTGGATTGCACTATCAGCTTCCTCCATACGCCCAAACTAAACTGGTACGGGTCATCGAGGGAGAAGTGCTCGATGTGGCAGTCGATATTAGAGCAGGTTCACCCACTTTTGGTCAGCATGTAGCGATCAAACTCTCAGGCGAAAATAAACGTCAACTTTTTATCCCTCGAGGATTCGCGCATGGATTTGTGGTGCTCTCTGAGAACTGTACTTTTGCCTATAAAGTCGACAATTACTATTCTCCCGAATGTGATCGCGGAATCGCTTTTAATGATCCGGTATTAAACATCGATTGGATCGTTTCGACAGAAAAACTTCAACTCTCAGCCAAAGATACCCAACAACCATTATTTGCTGATGCAGACCATTTCACTTTTGGAAATGATTTGTATGCCTAAAGTTCTCGTTACCGGAGCTTCCGGACAATTGGGTTCGGAAATCCAAGCAATAAGTGCCTTGTATCCCCAATACACTTTTACTTTTGCCGATCGTTCAATGCTTGATCTTGGCAATCTATGCAAAATGGAAGATTTTTTCGAGGGCAAGATATTCGATACTATTATCAACTGTGCCGCTTACACTGCCGTCGACAAAGCAGAAAGTGAAAGTGATCTGGCCGATACCATCAACCATCGCTTTGTCAGTATGCTCTCTAAAATTGCAAAAGCCAAAAACATCGCTCTTATCCATATCTCCACCGATTACGTCTTTGACGGGAAGAATCATCGTCCTTACGTTGAGAGCGATCCGACCGATCCGCAGGGGGTCTATGGACGGACTAAACGCGACGGCGAAAATGCGATCCTCTCCGTCGCTCCGGCGAACACGATCATCATCCGTACTTCATGGGTCTATTCCTCTTTCGGCACTAACTTCGTTAAAACGATGTTGAGACTAGGTAAAGAGCGTGATAGCCTCGGTGTTATCTTCGATCAAATTGGAACCCCTACCTACGCACGTGATTTAGCAGAAACGATTTTAGAGATCCTTCCAAACATCAATAATCGAACCCCTGAAATTTACCACTACAGTAACGAGGGATGTGCTAGCTGGTACGATTTCGCCCGTGCTATTTTTGAACTCAGCGGTGTGGAATGCAACGTAAATCCGATCACGACCGATCAATACCCGACACCAGCTTCGCGTCCCCACTACAGCTTGCTCAATAAAGCAAAAATAAAAAATGATTTTAACCTCTCCATCCCGTATTGGAGAGATTCACTTAAACAGTGTTTGAATACATTAGGAGAAACCAAATGAAAACTATTCTCGTTACCGGATGCGCCGGATTTATCGGGAGCAACTTTGTCCCCTATTTTTTAGCCAAATATCCTGATGTCCGTCTCATCAATCTCGATCTTCTCACCTATGCGGGAGATATTGAAAATCTCGCTGAAGTCCAAAACAATGATCAACATATTTTTATTCGGGGGGATATCTGCGACCGTTCATTGGTCGAATCCCTCTTTGAAACCTACGATATTCGCGGTGTCATCCATTTTGCCGCAGAGAGCCATGTCGATAACAGTATCAAAAATCCAGGCGTGTTTGTCCAGACCAATGTCAACGGAACCTTTACCCTCATCGATGTTGCTTATAAAGCGTGGATGGAAAAACCGTTCGTCTATAAAGCCGGATTTGAGGGATGCCGTTTCCACCACATCAGCACCGATGAGGTGTATGGAACCCTCAGTGATGACCCAAGTGATCTGTTCACCGAAGAGACATCATATGCTCCTAACAGCCCCTACAGTGCCTCTAAAGCGGGATCAGACATGATTGTGAGATCATATCATCATACTTATGGGATGAACACCGTTATCACCAACTGCTCGAACAACTACGGACCGAAACAGCATAACGAAAAACTGATCCCAACCGTTATCCGCAAAGCACTCTCTGGTGAGAACATTCCCGTATATGGGGATGGTAAAAATATCCGTGACTGGCTCTATGTACTCGATCACTGCAAAGGGATCGATCTGGTCTATCACAGCGGACGTAGTGGAGAAGTCTATAACATCGGCGGACGCAATGAGCGCAACAACAACCAGATCGTTGAACGTATCTGTACCCTCCTCGATGAAATGGCTCCTCGTCATTCTGAACTTGATTCAGAATCTAAATCTTACAAAGAGCTCATTACCTACGTCGAAGACCGTGCAGGACACGATCGCCGTTACGCTATTGACGCAACCAAGCTGGAAAATGAATTAGGCTGGAAAGCGGATGAGAACTTTGATACCGGTATCGTGAAAACGATAGAGTGGTATTTGAAAAAATACTCACAGGCTATCTAAAATGTCCGTTTTAAAAGAGGTAAAACGAGCACTGATTCTCCGTTGTGGAGCATTGGGAGATTTAGTCTATGCTACGGCAGTTATCGATGCACTACACTCACAATACGGTGATATCACTATCGACTTTATCACAACACCCGGAACTGGGAAACTGTTTGAAAATGATCCCCGTATCCATCAAACTTTTCCACTCAAACATAAAAAACTCCCGATTTGGCTCAGCCCTCAAAAACGTGCAATTATCCGTTATTCACAAAAACATCCCTATGACTTGCTCATTTCACTGGAATTTGGGAAACAGTTTAAAAGCCTTATCAACGCAATTCATGCGACTCACAAAACAGGTATGGGGATTTTAGAGACGGCAGAAACCCAAAATATCAATCGAGGTGAAGCAACCAAGCACTACTATCGGGATGTTATTGATCCGACTATCCTTCTCAAAGCGAAACCCATCCTATTCGGAAAATCATTTGAGGAACTTAAAACAAAAGTTTCTCTTCCTGAACGCTACATCGTTATCGCCCCCAGCAACTCTCATAATCAGAAAAAAGGGCTCAACTATCGGGCATGGCCGTTTGAGTATTGGAAATCCCTGATCCAATCTCTTGCTGCCGATACACCGATCGTTATCGTCGGTGCACGGGGAGAAGAGGCATTTTTTGATCAAATCAAACCTTACCCTGAAAATGTCATTGCCCTCGTGGGAATGCTTTCGATCTCTGAACTGATCACTACCGTTCAACATGCTGCGGCACTTATCTGCACCGACTCGGCGACAGGGCATATCGGAGCAGCCGTCGATACACCCACGTTTATACTAATGGGACCCAACAACCCTGTCACCGACAGCCCCTATAAAAGCGATACGAACTCAGTACACCCTATCTCATTAGGACTGCCGTGTTCCCCTTGCTATAAAACAGAGACGATGAAACAGTGTCGGGACAATATCTGCATGAGTCAGATTACGCCGACAGAAGTATTGAAAAAACTTACAGCCGTTTTAAACTAATTTATCTAGGATTTTGATGCACTTTAAATCTCTTTCCCCTAATCAGCTCTTTAATTGGCTTACCGTTGCGCTGGCTTTTTCGATACCTTTATCGATTGGAGCGTATACGCTTATATCCGCTCTGTTGGCCATTGTATGGATTTGGGAAGGGAATTGGAAAATCAAATGGAAAATGATTCGAGAACAAAAAGTTTTTTGGTTCATATCACTTTTTTTTCTTTACTATTCATTGACATTAACTTGGAGTGATCATGTAGCTGAAGGTTTGGACTATTTACGAAAATTTTACTTTTTTTTACTTCTTCCTATGTTCTATACCTCATTACGGTCTGATTATTTAGCACCTATCCTCAAAGCTTTTTTAGCTGCTATGATCATCAGTGAAGTGTTGTCGTATCTCATTTTTTTCGAACTAATGCCGTTTCAATACAAACCGACATGGTCACCTGCCGATCCTTCTCCTTTTATGTCACGAGGTATATATAGTTTTTTCCTATCATTTACAGTCCTTTTAATGGTTATTAATTTGTTTGAAAAACGCCACACACCATTACGTACTGCCATCTATCTCTTATTTATTATCACTATGCTTTCCAATCTTTTTATGAATGCGGGACGAACCGGACAAATAGCGGTTGTAGGTGGTTCAATCATTTATCTTCTTACTTATTTTAAATTTAATCTTTTAAAAACATTCTCCATCCTTACTCCGATCATAGCAACGGTTTTTTTTCTTGCTTATCAAATGAGCCCCAATTTTAATCAACGGAGTCTCGAAACAATCAACTCTATTGCCTATATGACACTAAATGGAACTCCCCTGAGCGATGACAGTACCGGACAGCGTGTCATGATTTGGGAAGTAGGTATGAGCATTGTTAAAGATAACCTCTTGGTTGGTATCGGGCTTGGGGATCATACAGATGTATATAAATCTGTTATTACAAACAATTTTTCAACTTATCCCTCTTTTATGTCCGGATTTACCGATTTTCACAATACCTATCTTCATATTACGGTCAATGGAGGCATACTCGCACTCCTCCTTTGGCTGTTGCTCTTATGGTCGTTAGCCACTTCACTAACTATTGAGCCCAAATACCGTTCCATCGGAGCTATTATGCTAGGATTATTGGCTCTTTACATGATGATAGGTAATCTTCCTGCATCCTATTTAACGATTTTGTTCGTTCTCATCATGGGAATCACTCTCAAACGGCCTTCTGATGATTTTAGGAACTCTGTAGTACAATAAAAGACTTCATTTATCAGGTATGCAATGGAATTCCCAAAAACAACCATTATCATCTCCGTTTACAAAGATACAGAGGCACTTGGTTTTATATTGGATAGCTTAGCTAATCAAACGCTCCCCGCCGATGAGATTATCGTTTCTGAAGATGGTGATTCGTCCGAAATGCGTGAATTTATCGCTACACAAAAAGACCGTTTCCCTCATCTCCTCCATCTCACACAACCGGATGATGGCTGGTGGAAAAACAAAGCGATGAACAATGCAATCCAAGCCTCATCGAACGAATACCTGATTTTCATCGACGGAGACTGTGTCCCCTACAGTACCTTCATCCAAGCGCATGCCGAAAATGCCCAAAAAGGGATCGTCCTCTGCGGCAAACGGTTCGAACTCGGACCTAAATTTACCGAACGGGTCAAACGCCATGAGCTTACCGTCCGTGATATCGAAAAAAAATTCTTTTGGTATCTGCCATTCATGATTGCCGATGATGCACGTCATCCCGAAGATGGTTTAACCTTTAAATCGCACTCTTTCATCAGCCGTCAGATTCATAAACGCTATGTTCGTCATATCATCGGATGCAACTGGTCATGCTACAAAGAGGATTTTCTGAAAATCAACGGTTTTGACGAAACGTACCGTCTCCCCGCCGAAGGAGAAGATGTCGATCCGAGCTGGCGCTTTCGGGGGATGGGGATAGAACTAAAATCATGCCGAAACAATGCCAATATCCTCCATCTCTATCATCCGAAACGCTTTAGTGCAGTTGAAGGGGATGTGAATAAAGCAATTATGGAAAAACATCGTGCGGAAAATGCATTTTATTGTAAAGATGGGATTATTAAGGAGTCATAATGAAAGTTTTATTACTTGCGGGTGGATTTGGAACACGATTAAGCGAAGAGACCGATATTCGTCCAAAACCTATGGTTGATATAGGTGGAAAACCGATCCTTTGGCATATTATGAAACTTTATAGCCATTATGGGTTTAATGAGTTTGTCTTATTGCTTGGATACAAAGGATATTATATCAAAGAGTATTTTGCCAACTATTTTCTCCACCAAAGTGACGTAACGCTCGATATCCAAACCGGTAAAATGGAAGTGCTAAATAACTCCAGTGAACCTTGGAAAATCACACTTTTGGATACCGGATTAGACAGTATGACCGGTGGACGTGTTAAGCGGGCACAGGATTTTGTCGGTGATGAACCATTTATGCTAACATATGGAGATGGTGTCAGTAATATTAACATTTCAGATTTGGTGGTATTTCATAAATCTCACGGTAAAGCGATGACAATGACCTCCGCACAGCCAGACGGTCGTTTCGGTGCATTAAACATCGAAGACAATAATCAAGTAACCCATTTCCTCGAAAAGCCAAAAGGAGATGGTGGCTGGATAAATGCCGGATTCTTTGTTTGTGAACCCAAAGTCTTCGACTACATCACCGAAGGGGATTCTACAGTATTCGAACAAGCGCCGTTACAAAACCTTGCGCGAGACGGAGAGATTTTCACCTATAAACACGATGGTTTTTGGAAACCTATGGATACTCTCAGAGATAAACAAGAACTTCAAAAACTTTGGGAAAGCAAAAAAGCTCCGTGGAAAGTCTGGTAATGCAAAATCTGTTCGGCGGTCAATATAAAGGAAAAACTGTTCTTATAACAGGACATACAGGATTCAAAGGGTCATGGCTAGCATTGTGGCTTAACGAAATGGGTGCCAATGTCATTGGTTATTCCCTAGAGGCTCCGACAGAGCCAAATCATTTAGACCTTTTAGCGCTTAATATCATTTCTGTTATCGGAGATATCCGAGATTTAGAGCTCTTAAATAAAACATTTGCAACCTATAAACCGGAGATCGTTTTTCATCTAGCCGCCCAACCGCTGGTACGCCTTTCCTATGAAAACCCGATCGAAACCTATGAGACCAATGTTATGGGGACCCTTAAAGTGTTTGAAGCCTGTCGAGCCAATGGTGTAAGAGCCATTGTCAATATTACAAGTGACAAAGCGTATGAGAACCGAGAATGGGTATGGGGATACCGTGAAAACGATCCAATGGGGGGATATGATCCCTACAGCTCTTCCAAAGGGTGTGCCGATATTCTTGCAGCCTCATATAGAAGCTCCTATTTTAATCCCGAAGAGTATAAAAAATCGCATAACACTCTTTTGGCGTCCTGCCGTGCTGGGAATGTGATCGGTGGCGGAGATTGGGCGAAAGACCGTCTTATGACCGACATTATGCTCTCCGTTTCCCAAGGGGAAAAAGTCAGTATCCGAAATCCGAATGCCACCCGCCCTTGGCAGCACGTTCTCGAACCGCTCAGCGGATATCTCGCTATCGGACAAAAACTGCTCGAAGAACGGGTTGAATTTGCAGAAGCTTGGAATTTTGGCCCCAGCGATGAGGGAAGCATCACCGTCGAAGAGGTCGTAAACCATGTCAAAAAGCATTGG
>NZ_MIBT01000048.1:0-26152 GCF_001829605.1 Sulfuricurvum sp. RIFCSPLOWO2_12_FULL_43_24
CCGATGAACCCGATAGAGCGACCGACAACGAAGAATGCGTTTAATGCACCCGCTTCAATAAAGCCGTCGATCTCCTCTTCGGAATATCCAAGCGCACGCCACATATCAACCATCAAGATACCGATAGTACCGTCAACGTTCAAAATAAGGTTATCTTTTTTAGAGGTTGTCAATTTTTCGACTTCAAGCGCAAAATCAAGTAACGGAGTAGCCGGGAAATGCTCAGCCGCATATTTTTTCAATCCTGATACACGAAGATCCGGATTACGAACCGATTTGATACGGTGACCGATACCGGAGATGGTTTTACCCTCTTTTTTCATGTAATCAATGAATTCAGCCGGAGACATACCACGATCGTTTGCGTATTTGAAATAACGTGCCGCATCATCGATCGCTCCGCCGAAACGTGGTCCAATGGTCAAAAGACCTGTTACAAGTGAACTGATAACGTCTTTACCCGCACGTGCAGTTACTTTTGCATTGTGTGCACCTGAAACAGCTGGACCGTGATCGGCAACCGTTTTGATAACGGTTTCAAGATAATCGGTTGCCCATTTCGGATAACGTTTTTTGAACCAAAGCAATGAAATAACATCACCGATACCGAAACCGGTTTCAGGTGTTGCAACCGAACTGATCGGATAACCTGCATAGGTTGCTTCATCACCACGGTCATCAGAGATCGTACAAATGAACTCTTTCTTACGACGTACTTTTGGTACGGCACGTAATTCCGGTTCAACGATTTCACCGATAGTGCCCTCACTGCGAAGTTTTCCATAAACTTCTGCGATTGTGTGCGGAAGATCATTGAAGCTCGCAGGTACATAGATACCGGCTGCTGCCATTGCTTCATTTTTCGATGCTGCTGTTTCTGCATCCGCATTTGCCGAAGCACCTGCGTGACCGAATTGAACCCCTGAACTAAAATGTTTTGCAATCGTACCGATACACCAAGCGATGATCGGTTTTTTGATTTTGCCGGCTTTTACCGCTTCGATCACTTTGTACTCCTCAGTCCCCCCTACTTCACCGAGAAGAACCATGTATTTAACTTCAGGGTTGCTCTCCATACGAAGAAGGTTATCGATGAATACCGATCCAACAAAACGGTCTCCACCGATCGCAACACCCTCAGCAATACCGTCAGCATTGATACTGATGATGTTTGAGAGTTCATTGAACAAACCGCCTGAACGCGTAACCAGTCCGCATGAACCAGCACGGTGCAGTTTCGAGTTGATGATATTTTCAATCGTTCCACCGACGTTAGCGATTTTAAATCCGCCCGGAGCGATACCGCCGACAGTAGCCGGTCCGATAACAACCACACCTGCATCACGAGCCGCTTGGTTCATTTTACGTGCAAGACGCTCAGGAATCCCCTCAGCGGTAACCATAACGGTTTTGAATTGCCCTTTGAGTGTGATCGCTTCCATCGTAACATCATACGCGGTACGGAAAGAACCGAAGTTTAAAAGAACGTCTGCATTAGGAAATGCTGCTGCCGCTTCAGTAGTGTTACGGAAAACCGGAACCATGATCTCATCGGGACCATAGAAAAATTTCTCGAATTTGTTTCCGGACGTTGGAGCAACGATTGCCGCAACCGAAGGTTTAGCACGGTTGATGACATAGTCATAATCCAACATACGCTGAATAGCGCTCGCGTTGTTGTTCCAAAAAATTGCTTGTGTATCTTTGGTAAATAAAGCACCCATCATTCTCTCCTTATTTTTCTAAAGCCATACGTACGATATCCGTTACGTGTGTTTCTGGCCCATAAACTTCGATATAGAGACCCAAACGGTCTGCCGCATCTTTAATATCTTTGAGACCTTTTTCATAGTTCGGTCCGCCACGGCGTACATAAATACGGGTATTATGTTCTTTCATACGATCCGCATAGGTTTCGAACGACTGAATAATACCGGTAAAGGTTTTTGCAACATCGGTAAAGTTCGCAATCGCACCGCCGATAATAAGGATTTTATCGCGTCCCTTAGGATCTTTGTGACGTGTCATCAAATCCAAAACCGTATCCGCGTAGAATTTAGTCTCACCTGTAGTCGGTCCGCCTGAATACTCACCGTAGTTGGCAAGATCGGAAACGTTACCGGAGAGGTCTGCGATGGTATCGGCATAAACAACCGATGCTCCACCACCTGCTACCATCGTCCAGATACGTCCCATTGGATTAAGGATGGTCAATTTCAATGAAGCACCCGATTTAGAGTCTGCTTCTGCAATCGCTTTTTCTTCCGGAGTTTGATCTTCCATACCAAACGCCGTCGGGAACTCAGCACCGCACCATGATTCGCCCATCATGAACCCTGCCGTGTCATCCAGACGCGCGACAAGGTCAAGAATGTGCATATCATTACCGATCATAACGATCGGATTGATTTCAAGATAAGCGAAATTCTGATCTCGGTAGAATTTGTAAAATTGTTCTGCGAAAGCGATAAAACGCTCTTTGTTCTCGGCAGGAATTCCCGCAGGAACATTGGCACGGATCAAGTGAGCAATGTTTGCATCATCCATAGTGATAGGAATTGTTACTTCGTTAACTTTCTCTTCCCAACCCTCTTCAACTTCCATACCGCCCTCAGCCGATAGATAAAGAACATCGTCTTCACCGACTGTGGTTGCAGAAATATAATACTCTTGATCTTGAGAGTGTGGAGTGAACGGCTCAATAATAAAATGAGTTAATGTTCCGTGTTGTCCGGAGAGAAGTGTCGTTTCGTGAGCGATTTTTTCGTCGATCCATTTAGCGGCTTCTTCAAGCGTGACGTCACCCGGTTTAGTAGTTTTAAACAATACAAGATCATTTTTACCGCGTTTACCGAAGAGCATATCCGGTTTGGCAACAAGAGCTTCTTGTTTCAACCATTCAAAACCGTGTTTTTGTGCACAAGCACGTAATTCATCACCATTAGTTACCAATACTGATTTGAAACCGTAATGAAAACCACTGAAGTATTTTTCCCAATGTTTAGAGAAAATTGCTTTACCGTCGTATTCACGAATCGCTCTTTGAGCCATTGCAACTCCTTCGAAAATCTATTTAAGAAATTATATCATTTATAAGGATTTTGAACGGTATCTCGAAAGTTTTAGAGCGAAGAAGATTGTTATTTGTTTACTTTCGTAACATGTGTCTCATATACTGGGATATTTATGTAACTTATTGTAACTTTATTCCCCTTTGAGCTTGCTCCATTTTCTAAACGGTAATCCTCACAGTGGGTGATTCCGTAAAAACGAAGTCTCATTTGAAGCTTTTTATCCCCGGCATCGATACATCGGATATTATCCTCATGCAATACACCGGAAAGCTCTTTTGCAATGTGCATAGGATAGGAAAAATGGCGTTTTGGATCATCCAAAAAGCGATAAAAATAGTGGTTAAAGAAAACAGCTAATACATTTACTATTAGAAGGATAAAAGCACTGTAAAAGAGTATTTGATAGCGTCTTCGAAATTCACGCAGCCGGATACGGTAAGTATGGAGAAAAGTTTGTGCCGCAAGAGGCAATGCGATCAATAAAAATGGGGCAAAGGTTTGTATTTCCACTTTTTGCCGAAATGAGAGCAATAAAGAGATGATAAAGGCGCTCATAGCAATCATCCAAATCAAATCCCACTCTTTAGCCATCATTCGACGGTAAAGAACGTAAAAAAGATAGAGGAAAACGATCGGTGAAAATATCGCGGAATATACCCCCAAAGCGTCTAAAAAACGGCTTTCCGGTGATCCGCCGATATGAATACCATACATCCATAACGATAGTACTAAAAAAATAGACCCGGAGAGGGTGTAAATATACTCTTTTCGATAGGTTCCATAAAGGGCAAGTGCAAAAAACAGATAAGCAAAGGACGGATCAAGAATTACCAATAAAGGAAGTAAAATCAAAGCGTAACGCCCATAGTTCAAATACATATAAAGAAAAAGAAAAAGAGAAGTAATAATCAAGCCGGCATTATCAACAACCAATCCTGCACTGGTGACCCCGGGAAGAAGAATGTAAATCAATACTATCCATAAACGATCATTGGCACGCGAAACATAATGTTTTGATATGCCATACAGCAAAAATACCGAAAGAAGATGTAGGACAATCATCGGGATTCGTAAAGCGTAATCATTCTGACCAAAAATATGAAGTGAGGAAGTAATAAATAGTTGTAAAACAGAGAAGTCACCATAAAGAATTTTTGCTTCATGGTAGCCGATAGAGAGCCCTTTGATTTGCAAAACAAGAATTAAAAAATTAATCCCTAAGAGTGCTAAAAAAAAGACTCTTTCTCTCATAGTTTTAGAAAATTGTTGAGAATCTCATGCCCGAATTCGCTCATAATCGATTCAGGATGAAACTGAACGCCGTAAATCGGTTTGTCTTTAATCTCTAACGCCATAATCTCATGATCATCTTCACTATACGCTGTCGGGATAATGACATCCGGAAGATTTTCCTGTTCGACGATCAAGGAATGATAGCGGGTCGCTGTAAACATCTCAGGAAGTTTATCAAAAATAGGGGTATTTCCCTGACGCAACATTCTCGAGGTTTTACCGTGCATCATTCGATTTGCTCGTACTACGTTTCCTCCAAAAGCCTGTGCAATGCTTTGATGCCCCAAACATATCCCTAAAATAGGTACTTTATCGGCAAAATGACGAATGACTTCAAGAGTAACCCCTGCATCATCGGGAGTTGCAGGTCCCGGAGAGATAATGATTTTCTCAGGATGAAGCGCTTCAATTTCTTCTACCGTGAGTTCATCATTACGAATAATTTTGAGATCCGCCCCAAGTTCTAAACAATACTGAACAATGTTATAGGTAAAACTGTCATAATTATCAATCATTAAAATCATTGTTCTTCCTTACCACGCTTTGATGGTATTATACAAGCTATCACGCTCAATTGGTTCAAATCCGCTGTTCTTAATGAGTGCAACGAACTCTTCCAAATTAACACCGTGAGCACTTGCCGCTCCAGCGGCAGAGTTAATCGACTCTTTTTCGATCGTACCATCAAGGTCATTCGCTCCGAATTCTTGGGAAACAAGGGCTAAATTTACCGTAGAGGTAACCCAATACGCTTTTAAATTCGGAACATTATCCAGTACGATACGGCTGATCGCCATCGTTTTAAGAATTTCATGGGCGGTGATGGATTCTTTAACATTCAAAAAGTTGTTCTCCGTCTGATAGACAAGGGGGATAAAGCAGTTAAATCCCCCTGTAACATCCTGCAAGTCTCGAATCCGCATCATGTGATCAATACGATGATGTCGCTCTTCGACATGGCCGAAGAGCATGGTGACATTTGATTTCATCCCTCTCTCGTGCCATTTGCGGTGAATTTCAAGCCACTGCGCGGAAGTTACTTTCCCTTTACAGATGTAATCACGCACTTTTTCATCGAAAATCTCCGCACCGCCGCCGGGCATCGAATCAACGCCGTTCGCCACCATCAAATCCAAAATCTCATCATAGCTTTTGCCATATTCTTCGGCTAAGAAATGAACTTCCGCTGCTGTCAGGGCTTTGATATGTAGATTCGGGTGACGTGCTTTGATCTTACTGAAGACTTCGAGATACCACTCCAACCCCGTGTCAGGATTGTGGGCTGAAACGATATGTACTTCCGAAATTCCCCGTGCAACGATATCGTCAGTAATCGCCAAAATTTCCTCATGGCTCATCGTATAGGGATTGGGATTTTTACGGCTCGCACTGTAGGCGCAGAATTTACAGATATCTTTACAGATATTGGTGGGATTGATGTGGCGGTTAATATTAAAATAGGTACGTTTGCCATGTAACGCTTTGCGACGTTCATCAGCCAGTTCGCCGAGGGTAAAGAGGTCTAAATCATAGAGGGCTGTTGCTTCTTCTATGGATAACCGTTCATGCCGTTTTACTTTTGCTATCAAATCCATTATATAAATCTTTATTGCTTATTTTTATGCGCATTATAGCAAAAGAAAAAAACCTCATCTTTAAACTTCATTGCAAGTCTTAAACTTACCAATCAAATAAGACGGTACAGTTTTTATTGGACTTTTTCGCACAATACAGTGCCTTATCGGCA
Source organism: Sulfuricurvum sp. RIFCSPLOWO2_12_FULL_43_24 (assembly GCF_001829605.1). Taxonomy (NCBI): domain Bacteria; kingdom Pseudomonadati; phylum Campylobacterota; class Epsilonproteobacteria; order Campylobacterales; family Sulfurimonadaceae; genus Sulfuricurvum; species Sulfuricurvum sp. RIFCSPLOWO2_12_FULL_43_24. The sequence continues at coordinate 6,115 of NZ_MIBT01000048.1, forward strand.
CGTCCTATCAGAGTTTCCAAGGTATCTCCCTGCTGATGAATAGTCACTCCGACACTGATAGTAACATGAACATTTTTACCGGCATAGAGGAGATTGCTTTGCTCGATTTTTGAGCGTATCTTATCCGCCATTGTCTCAGCCTGCGTCACGTCACAGCGATTTAAAACAACCGCGAATTCTTCTCCTCCATAGCGATAAACGTTATCTGCGGTTCGAATCATCCCTTTAATCGTCTGTGCGATAAAATAAAGCACTTTATCCCCCGCTACATAACCGTATTCATCATTAAGGAATTTGAAATTATCCACATCGATCATCATGAGCACCAAGGAGAGTTTTTTGTTCGCACCCGCTTCAATCGCGGGTTCAATCTCTTCACTAAATCCTTGACGGTTTCCAACCTTGGTCAACAGATCGATTGTGAGCGCTGAACGAGCGTCCTGAAGTTCGTCGGTGAGTGAATCAATCTTGGATTGTGCTTTATCAAGCTCATCCGACATATTTCGGTTAAGTGAGGTTAATTCCTCGATAAAAGTGACAAACTTTTCGATCGAATCCGAGGGAGCGTTATCAAGACATTGACGTTGTTCTTCAGCAACCGATGCGATACCGGAGTGCGATTCGATAAACGAGGCAACCGAATTTTCAACCATATCGAGATATTTACTTACATCTTCTTTGGAATCACTCAATACTTTTTGATCGACATTTTCCTGATCTTTACGAAGCGCCTCATCCGCTGCTTCCCTAAAAAGTTGGTCAAAAATCTTTTTGTATTGTGAAGGATAAGCCGGAATCTTCATGGAACGCAATAGCCCCATCGTATGATCATGAATTTCTAAAACTTTCTGATAGATAGGAATAGGGTCCATTTTCACTCCTTTTGCTATACGTTAAAACAATTGTATCATCTTCATGTGAACTTTCATATTTTCTCATTCTAATCCTATTTTTGCTTTTTTTTTAATCTCTTACTGTTCTCAAAAAAAATGATTATGCGCTACAATAAAATAAAAAGTAGCCCTATGAGTATCAACGAACAAATTGAAGACCTCATCGAAAAGAAAGCCAGTGATTTTGAGATATCTAAGATCTTCAAATCCTATATATCTGATTATAAAAATTCACTTCCTGAAGTTTTTGAACGCAACCAAGGTAAAGACTTTCTCGTCACCCATACAAAAACACTTGATTCGATTATCTCCCTGATGTACAAAACCGTATTGCGCCGCCTATTCGGCAACTACCTGCCGATGCGCAGTTCTATCCCTATCACATTTATAGCATTGGGAAGCTATGGACGTGAGCAGTTGTGTGTTCACAGTGACATCGATCTTATGATTGTATATGAAAAAAATGAGGGATATAATACCGCCGCCATTATCGAAAAGTTCCTCTATCTCGCATGGGATGCAGGGCTCAAGCTCGGTCATCGTGTCCACGAAGTGGATGACTTGCTGGGAGCTTCCCGCGAAGATATAACGATTAAAACCGCTATGATGGAATCACGCCTCATTATCGGTTCGCCGTTTGCGTGGAGCGCTACTCAAAATAAACTCACCGCCATCCGTTATGATAATCCCAAAGCCTTTATTATGGCAAAAATTGAAGAAGCGGATGTGAGACGACAAAAATTCCCTTTTTCTATGCAACCAAACATTAAAGAGGGCGTAGGTGGGCTACGCGATTCGCAGCTATTGTACTGGATTGCAAAAACGCTTTACGGAGTCAACAGTCTCAAAGAACTCAGCGGCAAACTCTTTAGCGAAGAGCAGTATCGTGAATACCGTATTGCCTTAGAACTCCTTTTTCGTATCCGAAGTGCTCTGCATTTGCTCACGGGAAAACAGCAAGATCAACTCGCCCTTGATTATATGCCGCGCATAGCTCAAATGCTCGGTTTTAATGATGAGAAACGGCTGGTTACCCGGTTACTTGAAGCGCAATGGAGAATTAACAACTTCACTCAAATCTACGTTAAAAAAATGGCGCGTATCTACATGCACGATGCCAAAAATACCTTGTACTTACGACAGGGAAGAGTCAGTAAAGGATTCTATGCGATTGATGGCGTATTGTACGCTTCATTCAACCATACCCCTCCTCCGATCGATTCGCTTCTCGAAATGCTCGTCAATTTAGAAGATAAAGAGTGGGTGTTTGATTCAAGCGTTCTGTTCCATTTCACCTATTCGCACATAAAACATCCTCTGCGTGCCAAAACATACGCACTCATGCGAAAACTCTTCGAACGCGACCATCTTTACGTTATTCTCAAACTTTTTTACGATGCTGGGATCCTTCACCACCTCATCGGAGCCTTTAAAAAAGTACTACACCTGCCGCAGTTCGACGGATACCACCAATATCCTGTCGATTTACACTCAATTAAGTGCATAGAAGCCCTCGAAAACATTCAAGACCCTTACGTTGATACTCTCTATCGACCACTGGGGATTGTCGATAAAACGCTATTAAAAGCGGTGATTTTACTCCATGACACCGGTAAAGGGCGTAAACAAGATCACAGTGAAATTGGGCCGAAGCTCATTCTCCCTTTCATTAAAAATCTCAAACTCTCCGCAACGCTCCATGAGCGTGCCGCATTGTTGGTTCGCCATCACGTCTTAATGACTCACGTAGCGTACCGTGAAAATCTCTATCACGAAAAAACCCTTTATCAATTCATGTCCAAAATCAAAACACCTGAAAATCTCAAGCTCCTCTATATCCTAACCTATGCAGACGTTAACGGTGTCGGGCCGGGAACCTATACAGGATTTGGGGCGAATCTGCTTCATGAACTCTACGAAGCCTCACTCGAAATTGCATCCCAAAATGATCGTATTACCGACGCTATTAAACGACAAAACAAAGAAAAAAGACTCGCTCACGATCCTGAATTTATCGAACTCTCTAAAATTGAACAGAAAAAAGTCCTCTCTATCGAATCAAACCTCTTTTTCTTTAAACATACACCCAGCGAAATTATCAATATCTCCAAAGAAGCCTTTCACTGTCAGAACTTTACCTATCAGCTCAATATTGACGGCGGTCTGGTTATCCATATTTTCCGTCGTATTCCTCTCAACTTAGGCTATTTGTTAGGTAAGCTCAGTTATCTGGACGTTGCTTCAATGGATATTTTCACCCTCTTTGATGGGATTAAATACTTTAAAATTGAGTTTCTGCAACGCCCTCGCGAAGGGACAATGGAGCAAATTGAAATTATTGTCGAAGAGGCATTTGATATGTCTAAAAAGCTCAATCTCCCCAAACCGATTATCAAACCCAGTGAAATTACCCTCGATTGCGATCACTCCATTCACTATGCACAGCTTAACCTCCATACGACGAATCAGCGGGGATTATTGGCCTATTTCGTTCAGTGTTTTGACGAAGCACAGATCAATATCGCTACCGCAAAAATCCATACCAACAAAAATATGGCACGAGACCACTTCTTAATTGAAAAACAAAACAGAATGTGCGATAATGCGCGCGAAATAATTGCTAAATTGGTAGGAGAATAACATATGTGCGGTATCGTCGGATATATCGGAGTTAAACCGGTTAAAAAGATATTGATCGACGGACTTCGAGAGCTCGAATATCGCGGCTACGACTCTGCGGGAATCGCCGTACTGCAGGAAGGAAGCTTTTCCCTATTTAAAGCGGTTGGAAAACTCATCAACCTTGAAGAAAAAGCTCAAAATTTTGAAAGTACCGGATTCTCTGTCGGCATCGGACACACCCGCTGGGCAACGCACGGTAAACCGACGGAACTTAATGCCCACCCGCATCTGGGACAAAATTCTTACGTCGTTCATAACGGTATTATCGAAAACTATCAAGAACTCAAAACAATGCTTACCGCTCATGGGGTTCAGTTTTTAAGTCAAACCGATACCGAAGTGATCGTCCATCTTTTCGAGCATCAACTCAAAACCGCAGTTTCTCCTTTTGAAGCATTTCAACAAACTCTCGCTCAACTTCGCGGTGCATACGCAATCTTGCTCGTCAATGCAGATGCAGAGAGAACAATTTTCTTCGCAAAACACGGTTCTCCTATGATCATCGGACGCAATCACGAGGGTGAAACGCTTTTCGGTTCATCGGACGCGGCCTTGATTGGTAAATGTCACGAAGTCATCTATCTCGAAGACGGCCATTATGGCTATGCATCCGCCGATACAGTGGCTTTATATGATGAGAACAATAACCCCGTTATTTTGCGATTTACCCCTCTCTCCGAAAACAAACTCTCCGCTCAAAAAGAGGGATTCCGATTTTTTATGGAAAAAGAGATTTATGAGCAAAGTACGGTTTTGGCCGATACCTTATTGGGGCGATTACGTGATGAAAATGTCTATTTTGAAGAATTAGAAAGCACTCTATTTGAGGGGATCAACGAAATCAAATTTTGTGCTTGCGGGACCAGCTATCATGCTGCATTGGTAGCAAGTTATCTCTTTGAACGCCACGCAAAAATCAAAACTTCTGTCGAATTCGCCAGTGAATTTCGCTACCGTGAACCTTTCCTCACCCCTGACACCCTTTTCGTCGTTATCAGCCAAAGCGGTGAGACTGCCGATACGTTAGAGAGCCTTAAAATGGCTAAAAAGTTCGGTCTCAAAACCATGGTTATCTGTAATGTCGACAACTCCTCGATGGTACGCCTTGCCGATGCGTCCATCCTTACCCGTGCAGGAATTGAAAAAGGGGTGGCCTCGACTAAAGCATTCGCTACCCAAGTATGTGTATTGTGGATGCTCAGTCTCTATCTCGCAAGCAATCGTAAAACACTCGAAAGCTCTGAAATTCAGCGTCAAATCGGCTTACTCCGCACACTCCCTGTAACAGTTGCCGTTGATAACGCACTGCACGAACAATTGCGCCGCCTCAGTAAACGCTATCTCCATGGGCACGGTTTCTTCTTTATTGGACGAGATGTCTTTTTCCCTCTTGCTCTGGAGGGTGCTTTAAAACTCAAAGAGATCAGCTATCTGCACGCTGAAGGATACCCAAGTGGAGAGATGAAACATGGCCCGATTGCCCTCGCTGACCCGGAACTCTTTACCATAGCCCTACTCCCGGAACATAAGCTTTATGATAAAACCAAAAGTAATATCGAAGAGCTAAGCGCACGCGACTCAACGATTTGTTCGATCAGTCCTCTCGATTTTGACAAAGCGGATGACCATATTCGTACAAAACATACCGGGGATTATATGCTCGAGTTTTTCGAAATGATGGTTGTTTTACAACTCCTCTCGATGGAAATCGCTATCCGTTTGGGCAATGACGTTGATATGCCTCGCAACCTTGCAAAAAGTGTTACGGTCGAATAAACCGTACCGCTTAACTCTACTTTCATCTAACTTTAAAAATTATTTAGATATTGTCAGTAGTTTATAAATATTCTATTCCGTCAATTCAACGTATAAGGCAATGAAATATGAATGCTAATCGGAAAATATTATTTATCGTCGCTTTGATGCTTATCGGGCTCGCTGTTGCTACGATTACTAATGTTGCTCTCAATTTTCGTGATTATGGGTATAACAATGCGATTGAAAAATCCAAAATGACCGCTGAAATTGTTCGTGATGGATTAACAGCACACATGGTTAACGGCATTATGGATAAACGGGAGTTTTTTCTCGGCAATATCGCCAATATCAAAGATGTTCAATCTCTTTGGATTGTACGTTCCCAAAGTGTTATCAATCAATATGGCGAGGGGATGCAAAATGAAAAACCACGTGATGCTATGGACCGCAGAGTCCTTAAAGAGGGGGTCACCGTTCGAGAAATTCGGGAAGATTCCAACAACGCGGTTTTGCGTGTAACCATTCCCTACACTGCAACAGCATATGGGACGCCAAACTGTCTTACCTGTCATAATGTTAAAGAGGGAGAAGTTTTGGGTGCCATCAGCATGGAGTTCAATATCAATGAAATCCGCCAAACCGGTGCTATGACGATTGCTAAGATTTTTGCCATCAATGTCGTATTTATTATTATAGCGCTGTGGGTTACCAATTACTACTTCAAACCGTATATGAAACTGTTTGAAAATCTCCAAAATGGAATTAAGCGGGCACGTACCGGAGATTTTAGCTTCCGTTTCACTACAACCCTCAAAGATGCCGGAAGTGAAGTTGCAGAGCAGATGAATACCCTGTTTCAAAAAATGGAAGAGACCTTTGGCGGGATTAAACACAATCTTAATACCTTTGCATCCCGTTCAAACATCTCCTGCAGTGATCCGCTCAGTACCGCTGGAATCATTATTCAAGAGCTCTCCGATGTCTATAAATTCAAAAAAACCATCGAACTTGATAGTACCAAAGATGCTATTTATGAACGCTTTGTTTACGTCCTAAAAGAGAAATTTAATTTTGCCCATTTTGCCCTCTATGAAGTGGATAAAAATACTAAAGAGCGTAAACTGATCCATATTACTGATAACAAAAGTTTTTGCCTTCCGGTTGCCGATAAAGATGCGATGGAGTGCCGTGCTTACCGCACTGCAAGTGACGTTTATTCAACCGATTTCCCCAATATTTGTGCCAACTGTGCCGATGATAAAGAGTATTCGTGTATTCCGTTCAATATCAATGACGATTTATCGTTGATTCTCTCTTTTTCAGCTAAAGACCATACAACCATTGAAGCGATGAATCTCTCCTTGCCAAGCATCAAAAACTATTTCGAAGCGGCAAAAGCGGTCATAGAGAGCCGAACACTTATGGATAAATTACGAGATTCTTCACTTCGAGACGGTGCGACACGCCTCTATAACCGCCGCTTTTTAGAAGAATTTATCGACAAAAGTTCAGAGCAGGCGCTCCGTTCACATATCACGTACGCTATTTTAATGATTGATATCGACTATTTTAAAATGATCAATGATACTTACGGGCATGATGCAGGAGATATTGTTATTAAGACCCTTGCCGAAATCCTTCAAGATAGTATCCGAAAAGCCGATCTCGCTATCCGTTACGGAGGAGAAGAATTCTTAATCCTTCTGTACAATACAACGCCGGAAGGTGCAACGCAAGTCGCTGAAAAAATCCGTATGCGTTTTAATGAGAAAAAGTTCCAATTCGGCAACGATACGGTGGAAAAAACACTCAGTATCGGAATTGCTCATTTTCCATCACAGGCTGATTCAATCTGGAAAGTCATCAAATATGCCGACTTGGCCCTCTATGAAGGAAAACATACCGGACGTAACCGCGTTATCGAATTCGAAGCGAGCATGCACAGTGGAGAGCAGTATTAACCTATAGACTTCTTGCTTAAGCTATTATTTCGTTCGTGGTGAGTTCACGTGCCCTTTGGGTATGTCGAACTATGAACTTGCGCACCCTTTCGACAAAACAAGAGTACCGCTCGCGAAGCGATGTTTCTTTGAGTTCAGGGCGAACAATCTCCCACTCTTACTTCGAACTTCTGCAAGAAGTGACTAGATCAACATTGTCTTAGCATCATAAATGAGGGAACAATTTCCCCCTTTATGTTTTGCTTCCAATAACGCTCGTTTCGCAAACTCAATCCCCTCTATCATATCTTTCGTCTGCGCAGGAAATAGCGTAATTCCGATACTAACCGTTTTCAAAATAGCATAGGTATTGACACGAATTTTCTTTTTAAATGAGACATGAATTGCCTCAGCTACTTCAGTAACCTTATCACCCTCATAATCGTACAATACAACCGCAAAGGTATCGCCGCCGTAACGGATAAGAATATCTCCTTGCTGGAGCGTCTCTTGGATATTACGGGCCATTGCTTTGATCACCTCATCACCCACTTGCGCATCATACGAGTGATTGATTCCATCGAAATGGTCCATATCGACCATTAAAATACCATAGGGGATCATCGTACGAATGGACTGAGCGTTAATCAGTTTACTAAGCTCTTCGAGATAGGCACGGTTATAAAGCTGGGTAAGAGGATCAATACGAACCGTATTCTGTAACTTTTTATTGATAATTTGAAGACGTGAAGCGTTAATATAATTCCCCAATTGTTCAAGCGCCAAGCGAAATTTTGCAATATCGCGAACATCATAACTCACCAATGAAATGACGATATCAAGCTCATCAACAATAGGATAACTTCGACAGATATAATGAGCACTCGGATCGATCATCTTAGGACATGCTACTTCGCATTGGGTTGAATCCACAATATCTGTCGTACGATCGGCACGACATCCGCTAGCAGCGTCACATAGAAGTGTCTTTTCGGAATGGACGACATGCGTCGACTTATCCTGTGGATTGACCTCTAAAATATTAAAATCACTCAAATTCCAACGGGTACGAAGCAAGGCAATAATCCGTCCGTATACCTCTTCGATATTCTGATCTTTCTCGATCGCTTTTCGGAAACGTTCCACCTCGTAGAGTTGATGGATTCCCATTTGCAGAGTGTAGAGAGGATCGGTATTGGGCTTATCCAACTGGATTAATGATCCCATCTTCTCACTCCCCTCAATGAGAGTGGTTTCCAGCTTTTCCATTAATGAATTGGTCCACATCGCGGCATGGTATCCATCGGCATTCTCTGTCTGTTCAACACGATAGGTATAATTGCCTCCCTCGGCACTCTCCATCGTTACCGCAATATCATCCAGAGTCTCTTTATACGATCCAATGAAACGGCGAACGGTTTTTAGAAGGTATACACTCAAAGCGATTAATACGATAATAGCCATGATGGCCGCGACCAAACCGGTCACTTTCAGGTCATTAATCTCCATCTCAATCGATACGACCCCTAAGACATCCCCTACTTTGGCATCATGGCAACTTAAACAGTCGATTTTACCCTGTTCTGAGGTCGCAATATAAGGGATAGAAAGGCGATACAGAGTATCGGAGAATAAAGTTCCCGAAACATTATTGACCGGTTTCCCCTCTCTTAATACGGCATGATCAATATCATCACGTGCTTCTTGATGATGGATTCCTTGCCCGTATTGACGAGTGAGAGATTCAGAACGTACTACCCATGCACTTTTCATCCCCTCCAAAGCATCGATTTGTGTTAGAAGCTTCTCTTGATAATCGGTACTTCCGCTAATCATATGGGAGGTCAATGACTCGCGAACAATCGCTCCGGCTAACGCTGCTCTGCTCTGGGCCGACTGCAATCCCATATAGCGAAAAGTTGCTACCAAGATCACAATAAATAGAATCATTATGGAGACGATAGAGAGGGAGAGGGTAAAAAATGTACTCTTTTTTTTCATTATTCCTGACTTCGTTGCGTAAATAGATCGATTATACAGAAAAAAAGATTAGAGTTATAAAAAAGAGAAGTTTTCCCCTCATTCAAGAGGGAAATTGAAAGTAGTTAGTGACAGCCGCAACCGGTGCCGCAGCTTCCTGCACTCGCAGGAGCCTCTTGTTTTGGTGCAGCAGTAGAACATGCCGATACACCCGGAGGGGTATTAGGTTGAATTGCTTGATTATCGACACCGCCATCGGCATTGATTTGTTCAATCGTTGCCCAAAGATCTTCGGCCGCCTTCATATAACGTTTTGCCGTTTCCGAAGTCGGTGCATAGTAAGTGACCGGTTTTCCTTCATCTCCGCCCGTTCGGATAGCCGGCTCGATTGGAATTTCGGCAAGGATACAGGTATCAAACTGATCCGCCATCGCTTTGGATGTCCCTTTTCCAAAAATATCGTACTCAACACCCGTATCAGGAGCGATAAATCCGCTCATGTTTTCGATAACACCCGCGATCGGGATATGAAGTTTTTTAAACATATCGAGACTTCGGCGTGAATCATCCAAAGAGACCATTTGAGGAGTGGTAACCGTTACACCGACAGTCACCGGAACACTTTGAGCCAACGTGAGTTGTGCGTCCCCTGTACCCGGAGGCATATCGATAACGAGACAATCCAAATCTGACCACATAATATCGCGTAAGAACTGCTCAATCGCTTTCATGATCATTGCTCCGCGCCAAATAAGCGATTGTCCTTCTTCCATGAGTGAGCCCATGGACATCACTTCGACACCGTATGCTTTTAATGGGAGAACTTTATTACCCACTACTTCAGGCTTTTGACCATCAAGTCCCATCATACGCGGGATATTCGGTCCATAGATATCGGCATCCAAAAGACCTACTTTTTTCCCTTGCATCGCGAGAGCTACGGCGAGGTTTACGGATGTAGTCGATTTACCGACTCCCCCTTTACCCGAACTTACCATGATAAAGTTTTTCACTTGAGGGGCAATATTTTTCCCCTTTGATGAACTCTCTCTAGGCATTTTCGGTGCCGTAATGTTCACTACGATCTCTGCTGCACCGACACGTTTAAGCTCATCGGTTGCTTCCACAGTGATCTGATGCGCTACTTCCGGTGCACTTGAAGTGATATCAACGCTAATGCTGACATTGGCACCTTCAATTTTAATCTCTTTAACGAATCCGAAGGTTACGATGTCTTTTGTGAACCCCGGATAGGTAACTTTGGATAACGCTGATTTTACAATTTCTTCTGTCATATTATTATTTCTCCTAAATTTAGATCATTTTGTCATTGCGGACTAGATCCGCAATCTAAAGATCCTGAATCAAGTTCAGGATGACGCTATTATTTTTACCTTCAACTTGCGCTTTGTGTTTTTGCTTCTTCCGCAATCCATGCGAGAGATTCGGGGTTATCCATAATCTGCTGGGTAATTTTATACGAACAAAATTTCGGTCCGCACATGGAACAAAATTCCGCTTCTTTAAATACATCCTGCGGCAATGTTTCATCGTGATACTCACGCGCCCGTTCAGGGTCGAGTGCCAGTTCAAACTGACGGTTCCAGTCAAACGCATAGCGCGCATCACTCATCGCATCATCGATGTCACGGGCACCTTTGCGTCCACGGGCGATATCGGCCGCGTGTGCCGCGATTTTGTAGGCAATAATCCCTGCGCGGACATCTTCAGCATTCGGAAGACCTAAGTGCTCTTTCGGAGTAACGTAACAGAGCATTGATGCCCCATGCCATCCGCCGACTGCCGCACCGATAGCAGAACTGATATGATCATACCCTGCCGCAATATCGGTAACGAGCGGTCCAAGGATATAGAACGGTGCCTCATGGCAATATTCGCGCTGAATTTTCATGTTACGCTCGATTTGATTGAGAGGGACGTGTCCCGGCCCTTCGATCATAACCTGAACGTTTTTCTCCCACGCACGAAGCGTCAAATCACCGAGCACTTTCAGCTCACCCAGCTGCGCTTCATCGGAGGCATCCGCCAAACATCCCGGACGGAGTGAATCTCCGAGGGAAAGAGAGACATCGTAACGAGCGCAAATATCCAAAATCTCATCATACGCCGTGTAAAACGGATTTTCGCGATGGTAGTGCATCATCCATGCCGCCATCAGAGATCCGCCTCGGCTGACGATTCCCATTTTACGTTTCGCCACTTTCGGCATCGTCTCCAACAAAAATCCCGCATGGATGGTAAAATAGCTCACACCTTGCTGTGCTTGACGCTCTAATACCTCGAGCATAACTTCAATACTTAAATCTTCGATTTTATTGTTTACATCATGTAAAATCTGATAAATAGGAACCGTTCCGATCGGGATTTTCGAGTTGGCGATAACGGCTCGGCGAATCTCATCCAAATCTCCTCCCGTAGAAAGGTCCATAGCCGTATCCGCTTTATAGTGCTGAGAAACCTGAATTTTTTCAATCTCCCCTTGAACATCACTCGCAATTGCGGATGAACCGATATTGGCATTAATCTTACAGCGTGCAGCGATCCCAATCGCCATCGGCTCTAAATTTTGATGGTTAACATTCGCAGGGATGATCAGACGTCCCCGCGCTACTTCTGAACGAACCAACTCGGGATCGAGTTCTTCTACTTTGGCGACATACGCCATCTCTTCGGTAATAATGCCTTGCTTGGCATAATACATCTGAGTTCGGACGGTGTCGTTTTCTCTTTTGGCGACCCATGCGGTTCTCATACTTTCTCCTTAGATCTTTATCAAAAGCTTAATTGGACTTATAAAGAAGAGCCCCTAAAAGGGTAGACTCTCTTTTAATGTAAATTAAAAACTTCAAGAGGATTTAGGAAAAGGTCTCCTGTTATCCCCTTGATATATTCTATAATTTATCGCAAACAAGATAAAAAAAAGCTTTTTAAGTGTATAATTTCGTAACAGTTTTCAAAATAGGATACATTTTGTCTGATTTTACCCTTGTTTTGCTTGCCGCTGGTAACTCAGAGCGTTTTAAAGTACCCGTAAAAAAACAATGGCTCCGTATAGGGCATGATCCGCTATGGCTTTATGTTACTAACCGTATCAAAGAATCTCTCCCCAATGTACCCGTTATTTTATCGGCTCATAGCTCTGAAATCCCGTTTATCTCCCCTTTATGTGACTTTACTGTAGTAGCAGGGGGAAATACCCGTCAGCAATCACTCAAAAACGCCCTTAAAGAAGTGAAAACTACCTATGTCATGGTAAGTGATATTGCCCGTGCATGCATTGATCCCGATCTTATTTCCCGTCTCATTGCAGCCAAAGGCTTAGCCGATACTATTGTACCGGCTCTCGATGTTCATGACACCGTTGTCTACGATAACACGACAATCGAACGAAATCTCGTAAAGAGAATACAAACGCCTCAGCTTTCCCGTACCGAAATACTACGCCGCGCATTTGAAACCGGTATTGAATATACCGATGAGAGCAGTGCCATAGTAGCAATTGGCGGAACACGCCATTTTATCCCCGGTGATGAACGTGCCGCTAAAATCACCCATGCCGGAGATACGTCAGCACTCGAGTGTCTCGCTCCACCTGCCAATTTTGTCTTTACGGGGAACGGATTTGATGTTCACCCTTTTGAAGAGGGAAAACCAATGGTGCTCTGCGGCGTAGAGATAGACAGCCCTTTTGGCTTTAAAGCGCATAGCGATGGAGACGTGGCGATCCATGCTCTCATCGATGCACTGCTGGGAGCGGCGTGCTTGGGAGATATCGGGATGCTTTTCCCCGATACGGACAATGCCTACAAAAACATTGATTCCAAACAGCTTTTGATACGATGTGTCGAAAAGCTCCACCATTTCGGCTTTGTTATACTCCACGCCGACATTACCATTATCGCTCAAACACCGAAAATCGGACCCTATAAAGATTTCATGCGCTCTACCTTGGCCCCTTTACTCCAAATTCCCATTGCACGGATCAATGTCAAAGCGACAACGACAGAGCATCTCGGATTTATCGGGCGCAAGGAAGGGGTCGGCGTCATAGCAACCGCATCAGTACATTATTTTGATTGGAAAAACGGATGAATATACTCATTATCGAAAATGAAATTTACTTAGCGCAAAGTATTGCTTCAAAACTCAGCGACCTAAGTCACAACTGCGACATCTCCAGTTCTACCAAAGAGGGGCTGAGAGGAATCCCTTACGATGTCGTTCTCCTCTCCACCAATATCAGCGGGCAAGACATCTATCCCGTCATCGAAGCGTATAAAAATGCCGTCGTCATTTTAATGGTAAGCTATGTGAGCAATGATACCGTCTCAAAACCTTTGGCGGCCGGTGCGAAAGATTACATCCTCAAACCGTTTATGATCGAAGAACTCATCCGTAAAATCCAACATTTCCAGAATCATGAACGTCTTCGCCGTCAGAACCAAACCTATGAGCGCTATCTCTCTCATACCTTTAATTCAATCAATGTCGATGAAGATTTGGATAAAACCGAGCTTCCCCTCTTCATTTGCAGCGGGTATCAAAAATATGCCGATGCTTTTGCTTTTCGCTATGCGGCACATCATGATAAAACATTGCAGTTTATCTCCCTCTCTTCAGCCAAAGCGTTTAGCGATATCGCAAGTTTAAACGATGATTCGATTCTTTTTATCACTGATTTTCAAAACCTGAAAAAGTCCGAGCATAAAGCATTTTACGAGTTGATCACCGGAAAAAAATGTATTGTCGCCAGTACCGATCCCATCGATAATCCCCCGTTCAAACTGATCGAAATCGAAAGCGAAAGCCACCTTTTCGATCAAGGAGAAATTCTACCGATCGAAGAGTATGTCAAATATATCATGGTCCATTTCCAAAACCGGTTCCCGGATACGGAACTCTCTAAAAAACTTGGTATTTCACGTAAAAGCTTATGGGAAAAGAGAAAGAAATATGGCATCGTCAAGAAAAAATAGAGCCCTCTATATCGATCAAGAAGCGGTTTCTGCTCTCACATTACTCAAAGCAGGAATGCTCAGTCCGGTAACGGCTCTGATGAATGAAGCTCAAAGTAAAGAGGTCCTCAGCAGTGGAATGTTTTTGGGGAAAACCTTCCCCTTTCCGCTTATCCTTTCACCTAGCGGTAAGGTCAACGAAACGATTCTCACTACGGCCTATACGGGGGAGATACTTGACCTTATTTGCGATAATGCAATCGTTGGAGAGCTTTGTGTCGATGAAGTCTACCCCATCGATCCGCGTGAACGGCTCCGTCAAATTTACGGCACCGAAGATCTCTCTCATCCGGGTGTCAACGCAACCCATAAACGATTGGGAAAATACGCTATTTGCGGTGACTACTCTATCGATCTAAGCAGTGTCCAAGCAATTCAGAACATGATTCAAGAGGCCAAAGAGCAAATCGGTGCGCAGCACGCAACGGCTCTTTTTATGGCGGCAAACCCTCTACATCGAGCGCATGAACGTCTGATTCGCCAAAGTTTAGAGCGTACCGATCTGATTGTCATTTTCTTACTTAAGCCTTACAATAATGCTAATTTAAAATATGATCTCCGATACCAAACATTAGAATTTTTTGTGGAGAACTACCTTCCCCGCAACCGAGTTGTCATCGTTCCCTTAGAGAGCAGCTATATTTTCGCCGGAAGCAATGAAGTGATTTTAGATGCGATCGTTGCCAAAAATTATGGGTGTGATCGTTTGATGATCGGACAAAACCATGCCGGTATCGGAATGTATTACGATCATAATGCCAATAAATCGATTATTGACCGCCTCATCGGTATTGATATCGAAGTGGGTATTGCAAGCGAATACGTCTACTGTAATCAGTGTAAAACACTTGTGAGTGTCCAAACCTGTCCGCATGGACACCATCACCACATCTCGTATCATGCTGAGTCGATCTTAGAACTAATGCAGCAGGGACTTCTCCCGCCGGCAGTATTGGTGCGTAAAGAAATTTCATCGATGATTGTTGCATCGCTTTATCCGAATCGTTTTAAAAATCTGGCTAAACTCTATTATGACATTATGCCTGTCAACGGTTTGCTTGAAGAACACAGTGAAAAAGATTTCTATGTTGCACTTATGCGTCTTTATCAGACGACTTCTTTAACTTAACGGCATACCGGCAAAGCCGGTATTTGCCTGCGCTAACGCTGAGTTTTCCTCAGCGGAATGCTCACGTGCAGATAAACCGCACTTGAAAACTATTCTAAAAGGAAAAAAATGAATTGGTTTTTTCTGACCGTCGGTTACAGCGGCCTCTCTCCAAAAGCACCGGGGACAATGGGGACGCTTGCATCATTGCCATTAGGAGTGGCTATCCTTTTGTATTTAGGGCCGCAAACCCTATTTTTAGCCGCATTACTCATCACACTTATAGCCATTAAGAGTATCAATACGTACGAAGCTCAATCAGGAAATCATGATGATCAAAGAATCGTTATTGATGAACTCGTCGGATTATGGTTTGCCCTCTCCATCGCACCGGGGATTGGATTTGATATTGCGACACTCATGCAATGGAATAACGGAATCGCTTTGCAAATCGTCCTTAGCTTTATCTTTTTCCGAATCTATGACATCAAAAAGCCCTCTATTATCGGTCGAATCGATCGTGAAGCCAAAGGGGGTCTTGGGGTAATGGGTGATGACATCATCGCGGGATTTGCCGCAGGGATCACCGCTGCCATCATTTGGCAAGCGATTTTAAAAAGCGGACTAGTCGGATAGTCTTTTAGCTTGCCTTTTCTAAATGTTGCGCTAAAAACATTTTCATTATCGCTTGTCGAGCAACACCGAGTCGTTTGGCTTCATAATCAAGTCTCTCGATCATCCATATTGGTAAATCGAGATTCACCCGTTTTTGTTCCAAATTAGGACGACGCGACGCAGACCAATCGACAAACTCGGATATATCTTCTCCGTTATCAAATGCTTCGTCAAATTCTTTAGCTGTTTTCATAATATTCTACCTCCACGTGCCGTGATCGTCTCACGGAAATAATTCGAATTACTTCTGTTCTATAGGTTATGATAGCAGTCCAATGTTTTTCCTCGATTTTCCCAACACACAAAAAACGTATTTCGTCAGGGAAATTCAAAGGAGCTTCAAGCAAATTTTCATCATGCCACAGTTTTTGAGCCTCATCGAAGTCAATACCGTGTTCTTGTTTGTTTACTTCGCTTTTGATCCTATCATATTCAAATTTCATACCAATGGTATACCAAATTTATCCAAAGATGGATTAAAGAATGAAAATTCATCGTATTATTCACTGGAAAATAAAACAAGATATCTGGTTCACAGTCTCTTCCGAATGTGTCTTTAGTTGTCTGCTGATATCGGTTTATCGGCTAATAATTTTTAACTGATTATCTTATTCCGTCCACTCTCTTTTGCGTAATAAAGTTTTTCATCAACACGCTTTAAAAGCTGATCCGGATTTTCCCCCTCATTCCATCGTACAATTCCGATTGAACAGGTAATTTTTTTAACCAACTTAAAATCGTATTCAGCAATCCTTAAACGGAGTATTTCAGCCAGTTTTGTTGCCGATGAGAGTTCACTGTCCGGAAGCAAAATTACAAATTCTTCACCTCCCCACCGTGCAATCACATCACTTTTACGAACTCCGTCTCTCAAAATTTGTGCTAATATTTTTAGGACTTCATCTCCCACCAAATGGCCATAGTTATCATTTATCTCTTTAAAATGATCAATATCAATCAACATCATGGACAAAGCACGACCGTAACGTTGCGATAATGTAATCGAATGTTCCAAGACTTTATCAAACTGAAACCGATTAGCAACCTTAGTTAAAACATCTAGCGTTGCCAATTCATTCAATTTTGTAATATCGGTAAAAACGACTACATAACGTATCTGATTCTCATATTCCATCTTCTGCAAGTGAACGGTGAAAATTGAAACCTTCTCACCCACCCTCATTTTTACTTTGTGCTCTTTAGTATTGTATTGAATCAAATAGTCGGTCCAAAGTATCCCATCCATTTGCGGTTGTAAATATTCATTGGATTCACCTGCTTCAAAAAAATCACAAATACACGCGTGTTCAAGACGAAATTTTTCGATGGATAGATACCCAAAATAATCAGAAAATGCCTGATTAGCATAAATAATCTGTTCACCGTCTGTTACA
Source organism: Sulfuricurvum sp. RIFCSPLOWO2_12_FULL_43_24 (assembly GCF_001829605.1). Taxonomy (NCBI): domain Bacteria; kingdom Pseudomonadati; phylum Campylobacterota; class Epsilonproteobacteria; order Campylobacterales; family Sulfurimonadaceae; genus Sulfuricurvum; species Sulfuricurvum sp. RIFCSPLOWO2_12_FULL_43_24. The sequence goes on from NZ_MIBT01000048.1 coordinate 23,581, forward strand.
AGAACAATATTTTTTTGCGAATCCAAAATGGTTTTGATGTACCGTTCTTGAAGATTTAATTTACCTATGAGCGCACCAAACGTATATTCAATTAATCCCCAAAACAATGCCATTAAAAGCACCGTCAGGATAATACTTCCTAAAATTGTCTCTAAAAGGTTTTGGTAACTGCCCGTTACATCATTAATGGAGAGGATGACACCAACTTTTCGCCCTTCTGAATTGTGTAAATAGAGGGGATTGATCTCATAATCTTTTTCATCAATACGAATATTTTTAGAGTTCATCAATGGATTTTTATCCATAAAAGCACTCAGATATGGCTTCTGCTCTTCCGAGATACGAATGTAACGATACTCTCCGATCCCCTTTTGATATAAAGATCCATCAGCAGCACCCAATACATCTTTATGGATCATCAAAATATTTTCAGATCCTGTCATTTGTTTGATTTTATCGATAAAATAAGAGGTGTCGATTCCAAATTCCAAAGCGCCGACATAGGTATCGTTATCAAATACCGGCATCACCACACGAAATGCCATTCCGGCAATTCCCCCTTCAAATCCGGTGAGCATTTTATGATTTTTATGAACACTGCGAATCATCGGCCTGCGTGCGGCGATATTGTCTCCAAAGTGTTCTTTGAGGTGCATCCGTAGAATAGAGGTTCCATCAGCAGCATGAAATTGCATGATGGAGAGAGAGGGGTTTTCTTCACAGAGCGTTTTATACCTTGGGAGAGTTAAACGATAGAGTGTCTCGGTATCGTGTTTTTTGATTGCTTCGAGTACCCCTTCGGAGCGTATATTGGCATAAGCTCGAAAAATGTAAAAATGTTCTGTATCACGTACCATCGAGTCAAACGCCATTCTGACATTTCCTGAAGAGCGTTGTGCCCGCTCTTGTGCGTAACGGCTCTCATTAGAGATATGAAAAAAAGTAAATACAGAAGAGACCGCAAGAACAATCAAGGCTATAATGATTTGTGCACGGAGCTTAAAATTCATCCCAATCCTTCGTCTTCAGATACACCTAAATCATCATCGGCTCATCCGTCGGTTCAATCTCTTCAAAATCTTCTGTAATCTGATCAAGCATCTTTTGTGTCTTTTTGATTTTAGCAATATTCTCATCAAAGAGTACTTTAGATGCCGGAAATGCGGTTGAAAGCTCTTGATAAATCAAAATACGTCCCCCAAAATGACGGTTGAATTCATCGAATGCTGAACGCAAATACTCTTTTGAGGTCGTATGACGAAAGAGCGCTTTAATCATTTTTTTACGCTCTTTAATCGGAATCGATTCATCGATTGCTTCGGCTACCCGTTTGATGTCCAGACGCGAGAAATAAACCCCGCTGTGATAAGGGGCTAAAAGTTTATCGGAAAGCTCATCGACAAAACTCGGAACCGGTTCATTATCGGGATCATTCTCCTCGGTACCGCTCTCGCAGCTTCCAGTGTCACATTTTCCCCGCACAAATTCATCAAATTCAGCCTTTAAATCGCTAAAATCGTTTGCTTTCATTTTATTCTCCTGTAGTTAAATCGTAAAAATAGTGACACTGTGAGCGCATTGCAATCTCATCAGGAAAATCGTCCCGATCGGCATAGCGTTCCAATGCACGCGTCATAATCAAATCGCCGATCAATCTTCCCTCACGTATCATGATGCAATCGCAATAGCCATTTTCTTGTGCCGTAGCGGATGCTTCATCAACCAAACCAAGTGCCTCTTCTTGATATTCACTGGCGATGACTGCCCCGTTAAGCTTTGAGCTTCGCATTTGCGAAATCGTAAAGGCGACATCATCGGGGCGTATATTCATCGGAATCATCATCGCATCACACCCACTCTCTTTATAGAGTTTATTGAGGGTGACCGAAAAACGGCTACTATGCGCATTTTCGGCAATATATCCGTAAAGCTTCGTAGCCACAGTAATAGTATTATCATTATTCATCATGTATTCAATCCCCACAATTCAAGAGCTTCCTCTTCTTCGAGCTGACAGCGGCGGCAGATTTTTTCCCCCCCGACGGAGCTGAAAATGGCATCACATTCATCACAGCGGCGTACCAAATAGGTGATAAGATTTTGCACCTTTGGCTCAAACCACTCTTTGAGGTTATACGATGTCGATACACTGATCGCATCACTTTCACACACATCATGGCATAGATGGCATTTGACGCACAAAAACGGATCAAAATCGATCTTAGAATTACGCATATCCGAAGTGAGTGCCGCAGTAGGGCAAACACGATAGCACATCTGACAGGCAGTGCATTTGGTCTCATCCATCATTTTTTGAGAGGTAAAAGAGATCATTTGGGCATCCACAACATGAAACTGTGATGACTTTTCGACCCGCTTCAGTGCCGTAAAAAAGAGTTTTCGCCGATCGGTAATTTTTTTGGCACGCAGCTCTTGCGTATGAGAGCTGTCAATCACCGATTCGATAAATTCATCGGTTGTACTTTGAACCTCTTTTTCAAAATCATGTTTGACTTTTGCAATCCCCCTCAAATGAAAGGTTTTAAAAAAATCTCTCCGATCCTTAGGTTCC
>NZ_MIBT01000049.1:0-39547 GCF_001829605.1 Sulfuricurvum sp. RIFCSPLOWO2_12_FULL_43_24
CATCATCAATGTAGTTCAAATCGCCAATCTCATAAAAACGGCTCTCTGAGGAGAGAAGTGTATTGATCTTCATTTTTTCCGAAGGGCCGAACACCCCTTGGATCTTTCCGGCACCGAAAAGAGATTCCCCTTTGGTATGGGCACCGCATCCGGTCAAAAAGAGTTTTTTGCCCTGCTTATCCATCTGGTTGATATAACCTCGGACACTGACATCGGCTCCATTCGTTACCGTACAGGAGTTAACGACAACGATATCCGCGTTATCCTCATCCTCTGTCACTTCATAATCGTTCAACGCACTCATCATCACTTGGGAATCAAAAAGATTGGTACGGCAGCCGAAGGTTTTGAAATAGACTTTCGGCTTCATTGAGCGTCCATCGGAGGAGGAGATTTCGGTGGTATCGGGGCGGTATAAAAGGTCTGCGTCGGATAGGCGATCGTAATATCATGCTCGGCGTTAAACGCATCGACGATATCGGCAGAAATTGTACTTCGTAATGTTAATGTCGCATACGCATTGGTAAGATACCACGCACTCACTTTCATCCCGTTGGATTCGATAAACGTAAAGACGCGCGGCTCAACATTACTGTTTTTGAGGCTGTATTTGTCTCGCAGTTTGTTGATCTGCTTACGAGTAATATCGGTGTAGCCTTTGGAGTATTTTCGGCAAATCTCTTTCACCAAATGGGCCGCTTTTTTGTGGTTAGAATCAAAGGTGATAACAATATCGATCCCATCCCACACCGTTTTCAGTGACCCATGCGAATAATTGGCAATCATCGAGGTGAAAATGTAGTTATTCGGAACAAAAACAATCCGTCCCGCCCGTCGGTTTACTTCGACGGTCGTAAGTGTTACGTCTTCCATAATCGTGATACGCTGCATTGAAATATCCAACACGTCTCCGACGTATTCCATCCCGTCTTTCATGAAACGGACACGATCACCCACGTGAATCGACCCGCCGACCACAATAACCAACCATCCCAAAAGTGACATAAACCAGTCACGCATCGCAATCGCCAAACCGGCAGATGCGAATCCGAGAACGGTAGCGAAATAGCCCACATTATCGATGTAACTAAAGAGGAGAATCAAAATAATCAGCGTCACATTGATAAACGTAACGATTTTATTGGCCATATAGAACCGCTCGTTATCGACGATGTAGCGTTTAATCACCCGCTTGAACAAAAAGGAGATTAAAAACAGAACAACAACGATCATTCCGATATTGAGAAGTTTAAAAATCTGATCTTTTATCTCTTTGTTGATTTTCGCTTCGGTTGATTCAATCCGTTTTTCGTACACATCCGCAGTAGAGATTAGGGTCTCAAGGGCTAATTTAAACTTTTCCACTTGCAGCAATGTTGCCTCAAGCTCAACTTCGTAATCGGCTTTGGGATTGAGGTGCATTAAATCTTTATACAATCCGACTTGGTGTTCTAAAAGCGCTATCAGTTCCTGGAGTTCCTCTTCACGCAACACATAATCGTGATACTGGCTGTTGAGCCGTTTCACATAGGAAAGTCCTGTAAAAATATCAAGAGGATTGGTGATAGAGGGAAGTTCACCCGCTTCATCCGGTTTGAGCAGTGAAACGAACGGAGAGGCCCCTTGTGCTTTGAGCAAATCAATCTGCTCGGTCAATACTTTTTGTTTTGCCTGAAGCGCTTCAATTTCTAGTTTGCGTTCAACGTTAGAGGACCTGTTTTGCAGCTGTTCAATCCGATATTTAACGTCCCGAAGACTTTTTCGTGCCTCTTGATACGCCATATAGGAGTTATAACTTTTAAGCCAAATACTGTTGCCGTGAGAAAGCTCTTTTTGGATTTTTGCGAGTTCATCCTGAGCATTTTGAATTTGAACCTCTTGCGGAACCTCAATCGGCTGCTCTTCAACCGCTTTTTCCTCTTTTTGGGCGGCATTGAGGGTTAAAGCACTAACAAAAAACAGCGCTAAAAGAAATCGATAGCCTCTCACGCGCTCATTCCTTGAAATTTTGATAAACTCTTTTTCACCGCTACCGCATCGATTGCATCGGTAATCTCAACGCCGCCGATTCCGCGAGGGAGGATGAAGGTAATAGTGCTATCAGCACTTTTTTTATCCAAGAAAAAGGTTTGGTAAAATTTCTCAACATCATGAATCGGATACGTAAGCGGCAAATCGTAACGACCTAACAACGTCTTAATACGCATCGCTTCTTCAAAGCTCATCAGTCCCATTTCACAGGCCAAATCGTTGGCCATTACCATACCGATAGCGACACTTTCCCCATGAAGATAGGTTTCGTAGTGTGTCTCATTTTCGATGACATGACCGAAGGTATGACCGTAATTGAGTGCCGCGCGAAGCCCCTGTTCTTTTTCATCCGCTTCCACCACACGCGCCTTCGTTTCAACCGCCATTTTTATAGCATGTTGAAGATTATCCCCTTCGCGCAAATCATTATTTTCTAACCATTCAAAAAATGAGAGATTAAACGTTACCGCCATTTTGACGATCTCGGCTACACCGGCACCAAACTCACGCGGTGCAAGGGTGGATAAAAAACTCGGGTCGATATAGACGGCGCGAGGTTGATGAAACGCACCGATCAGGTTTTTACCGAAACGGTTGTTCACCCCTGTTTTACCACCGACACTGGCATCGACTTGGGAAAGGAGCGTCGTAGGGATCTGGATAAAATCGATCCCGCGATTATAGAGACTCGCAGCAAATCCGCCCATATCTCCGATCACACCGCCGCCAAAAGCAATCAAGAGTGATTTGCGGTTCAAGCGATGATCAAACATCCGGTCTAAGATACTCTCAATCGTATCAAGCGTTTTATACTGCTCGCCATCGGGGATCGTAATGACATACACCTCTTTGGCTTTAAGAGTGGAGAGTAGCGTTTGCAGATGTAAACCCGCAACTTTCGGATTGGTCAAAACAGCCACTTTACCCTCGAAGTTTATCTCCGGCAAAGAACCAATGTGAATAGGGTATGAGTCATCGATAATACGTTTGAGATTAATAGAGATTGTCATAGAAAAACCTGATGGATTAAGTTATTGCGTAATGAGTTATATATTACAGAAACATCACTTAAAACCCTCTTGGACAGGGCTGAAGCGAGTTCTTAAATTTGAGTCGGGATAAACAGTTGATGGTAACGACCCAGCTTATGGTACAACACTTCAGGATCGGTAGAAAAATAGGCATTAAACGGGTTCATAAACATTTTAGAGGTGAACGGGAGAACATGAAGAAAGTTATCCCGCTCACGCAGGGTTCGAATCGGGTTCTCTTCTTGGGCAGAAACATGAATGGATTTGGAAAAGATCGTGGCAAGATTATTAAAATGTTCTATTACCTCTTTTTTATGAGACCCCTCTTCATTCGCGTAATCAATCAGTTCCAGATTAAAACCAAACTGTGATGAAACGTCAAATATGGTGGTAGAAATATTTTCAATATATCCCTCTTCACTCAAAATCACTACACTCTCTTTGAGCGATGAAAAAGAGCGTTCGGAGAGTTTTAACACCGGCACATTTCCGGCATAAAGTTTTTTACGAATACTCTTCCTCGAAAAAGCGGTATGAGAAACCACAAAAAGACCAATATGGTATTTTTTGATATCGTCCAAAATGATCCCCTCATCGGGCTTTGCATCATAAGAAATATCGATGGTTACACCGCCTTGAACGGAGGCCTTAATCATTCTCAAAACATCAATATCACCGGGGTTTACGACTTTGATAATGAGGGGCTGACGAAGCTTTTTCTGAATAAAAACACTTCGTCTGACCAGTGCCATAATAGCGGATGGTTTTTCGATACTCATATCAATATAGAGGTAAATTTTAGATCCGAAAGGGGCAGGAAATTGCCCCAGTTCTCGTTTGATTGCCCGATAAATAGAGCGTAATACGGCAGGATCGCCGACCAAAACCAACGTATCATTGGGCTGAATCATTTTATTATCACTCGGAATAATGAGTTGACGGTTTCGGTAAATTGCCGCTATTTTCCAGTTTTTCTGTTCAATCGATCCGATATGGCGATACACAAACGAACTTCCAAAAGGGACGAGAACTTCCATGATTTCACCCGAACCCAACCCGATATTTTTCGCAAGAACAGGAATATTGGGGAGATAATCGATCAAGTTTGCGGCAATCAGTTCTTGCATATTAACCCATTCAATATCATCACATGGACTTACTGCATTCCATAAGTCAAGTGCAATGATCCGAATAGAAGGTTTGTACATACGAATATTTTTAATCGTCTGTTCTAAATCATTTGCATTTTCCATCACTAAAATGATTTGCCAGAAATCCATTTTTAAAAGATTGGAAATTTTGTAAAAACTGGTAGGATCAAATTGAAAAAATTTGTAACGTGCCGGATTGTAACCCTGGAAATCATTCTCATGCGTTTGGACAACATAATAGAGGTTTTCACTGGTATAAGTGCCGATAACACGCTCTATATAGTGATGACCGATAGCTCCGTCACTGACGATTAATATTTTTTTCATTGTCCTGCAAACTACTTATGATCGTTAAATTTAAGACGTGATTGTAGCACAATTCGTTTATAGGGTAAAAATTAAATTCATATGTGTAGTATCGTTTTTTTTGATTAAAGTATGATACACTATATTCATCTGAACCGAGACATTGGAGGAGGAGCATTGATGCATCTTGATGCCAAAAAGTTTTTCTTCGCCTTTTTCTTTTTTATTGCAACACTCATACTATTGGGCTATTACCATTTTGATCATGAAAAAAAATTCATCAATCACAATATAAACGCCAATTTGCAACGTGCCGTTGAATCGGCACAAGCAGTGGTCGGTGACAATTATCATTCTAAAGTTTTAACGAGTACGCCGACCACGGTTGAAGATGCCGATACTATCAAAACCCTCACCGCTCTGGCACACGCACAAGGGGTCGAGTATATTTATTCTTTAGTAATGGATAACAAAGGACAACTCCGTTTTACCTCCAGCAGTGCCCGTAATCATGAACTCCGAACCGGTCAAAACCTTACCCGATTTTTCGATATTTATCCCAATAATCCCGATATGATTAAAGCCCTTAAAACGAATCAAATGGTTTGGGATCTTAAAGAAGAATCAGATCAATGGGGACAATTTAGAAGCGTATATCTCCCAGGAACCACACCATCGGGCTATCGCTACATTATTGGAGCGGATATCGAAGTGGGCTCCATTCAAAGACTTTCCAATGCCGCAGCTTTCAAAGCCATTTCAACCTCTCTGATCATTTTTTTAGGTGCATTGCCATTTTTACTCGTCTATCGAAATACCATGCATGGTACCGCAAACTTTTTACGTTCCCAAGTCCTTAATGCAACCGATGAGCTCCGAGAAGTAAACGAAATATTAGAAACAAAAGTTGAAGAAAAAACCAAACAGCTGATCTCCCAAACCTTTGAAGACACTCTGACCGGTTTACCGAATCGTCATCGACTGCAATACGATATGGATCGGACCCGATATAGTGCATTGGTCATATTAAATATGTATAATTTTAGAGAAATCAATGATTTTTTCGGATTTAGCGCCGGCGATGATCTCTTACGACAGATGGGGCACTGGCTGATAACCCTTGATTTGTACCCGTATCGTCTTAGCGGGGATGAATTTGCCGTATTGTTTGACGAAGAATTAAGTGAAAGTCAGCTCGAAGATCTCTGCTTGAAATTGCTCAATCGTCTTCACGATTATCCGTTCAGAGTGGGTACAGAAAGTATCTCTCTTAATGTTACCATCGGGATTGATCAAGGACCTGATATCTCTTTGGCACATGCCGATATAGCCCTCCATCAAGCCAAAGAGAGCAGTCAACATATCGCGTTTTATAACAGTGAATCGCATGTTGAAGAACAATATCAAGCTAATATTGCCCTTACGTCAACCATCCACAATGCACTATCTTCAGGTCGGATTATCTGTTTTTATCAGCCGATTGTCTCCAATCAAAGTGGACGAATTGAAAAATATGAAACACTTGTTCGAATGATTGATGAATCCGCGCATATTATTCCGCCACTCGATTTTCTCCAAACTGCCAAAAAAACACGTTTGTATCCCCAAATTACCCGAACCGTTATCGAACAAGCGTGTAATACTTTCAAAAATCGAAATGAAGAATTCTCCGTGAACCTCTCTATCCGTGATATTTTAGACCAAGGAACGGTTCGATTTATCGAAGAGATGATTGTTGCAACCGATACGGCTCACCGCATCGTATTTGAAATTTTAGAATCCGAGGGAATTGATAATTTTGATGCAGTTATAGAATTTGTTCAGATAATGAAAAGCTTAGGTGCAAAAATTGCCATTGACGATTACGGAACCGGATATTCCAGTTTGGAAAATATCCTTCGACTCGACGTTGACTACATTAAAATTGACGGATCACTCATCCGTAATATTAACAGTGATCCAAAATATGCCGTTGTTGTCCAACATATTGCAGATTTTAGCGCACATCTCGGTATTAAAACGATTGCTGAGTTTGTCAGTTCGGAAGATATCTATCAACATGTAAAAGCAATCGGAATCACCTATTCACAAGGATATTACACCGGTAAGCCGAGCATCCTTACCATTTAAAGCAATTTTTCCTGACCAATCCGATAAAGGGCAAAATCGTATTTAAGCGGATCATGCGGATCAAACTTTTTGAGTCTTTCCGTCAGCTCAATGGCGGAACGCATATCGCATACAGACCGCGTTAAAAGCCCTAATCGGTGAGAAACATTAAACGTATGGGTATCCAGAGGCATTATCAAGTCACTCATAGATACACCGCTCCACAATCCCATGTCGAGTTCGTTTTTACGAACCATCCAACGTAAATACATCATCCACCGTTTCATTGCCGACGCTTTTGTTATCGATACAATCGGTTTTCCGATCAAAAATTCATACCCCTTTGAGCGATACGGGTTAAGGTCATAAAGAGATGTAATCAATGTCGATACTCCACCAATGAGTCCATCCGAAGAATACCCATCTTTAAAAGCCTTTTCAGCCCCGCCGGAAGCTTTTAATCTCCCAAGGGTACAGAACCATTGGATTATATCTTCGCTACTTTGAAAACGATAATATTTCCCCTCTAATTTGAAACGTAAATCGGATTCAGCCAAATCCACTAAATCCTCTTCCAAAGTGGCTAAAAAGGCAACAATGGCTTTTGCGCTCCCATAAGCAAACAAGGCACACGTAAGCGCATGATGTTGATCCATAGTACGACGCGCGATCATCAGCGGATCAGGGCGTGCTTCGCACAATTCATCTCGATGATTGCGTGCAGCTACCTGCTCATCGAGATACGCTTTAAGGTTTTTCACTAGCGCCCTAGCAGATAAAGTTGTTTACGCTCACTTGATCCCGCGATATTGAGCTGTTTACGGTATTTAGCGATAGTACGACGAACCATCGTAATCTTGAATTTTTCTTGGATCATCTCAAGCAGTTTCATATCACTGAGCGGTTTTTTATGCGACTCATTTTTGACCAATTCAGAGACATACTCTTTAATTGCGGCATTGGAGACATCTTCATCGATCGCTGTCGTGAAAAACTCTTTCATCGGGTAAATACCACGATTACACGCAATATATTTGTTGGCAATCGCACGAGAAATAGTAGAAGGGTTATGACCGAACTCATCCGCCAGCGTTTTAAGGGTTAGCGGTTTAATCGCCCCTCCCGTAAAGAAATCATACTGATATTCAACGATCATCAGCCCTACTTTGTACAAGGTCGCTTTACGCATCTCTAACGCATCCACAAGACTTTTGGCCTCTTTGAGCTTGTCACGGACAAAAGTATGATCGACTCCGTACGCTGCATCGATGGAAATTGAGGGATAATATTGATCGTTCAATTTTACTTCGATCCCCTCTTCTGGATCCGTATAGATCATCAAATCAGGGATAACCTGCATTGAGTCCTCCATGTAATCGATTGCCGGAGGATTTTTAAAACTCCCGATAACCCGCATCGCTTCGTCAAAAAACGGCTCTTTTCGGTAGCGCCCTAATTCATCGAGATGATTGATCATATCCGATGCTAGGGTGTATCCCGAATCACTGATTGACGAGGAGTCCAGTTGAAATAAAAAAGATTCACTCACATTTCGTGCGCCGATACCGACCGGTTCTACATGGATAAAACGGAGACGGATTTTTTCAAATTGTTCCATCGTCAGAGCGTTTTGAGCACAAAAAACTTCCGATTCCCCCTCATAATATCCCCCTTCGTCGAGATTTTCGATGATATGGGTAGCAATAAGACGAGAAATCGGCGTGGGAAATAAAGAGCTGTCTATCTGCTCTTCGAGCACTTCATACAAACTCTTGTGCTGGATCGTGAGTGCTTCAATCGCTTCGCTGTGAGAGTTCTGAACATAGCCAAATTGAATTTTTTTCGGGATTCTTGCTTCAAAAGACTCCTCATATCCCGATTTGACATCGATCAGAGGGTTTCCCTCAACAAACGGAGCCATCGCTTCACCCAGATCACTGAGACTCGACTGCAAAATCGGCAGCCAGTTACGAAGAGTGTTAGAAAGCTTGTTTTTGAGCTCGACGCTGGTTTTTACCCGTAACATCTGATGCTAAAACTTGAACGATTCACCGAGATAGTGTTGACGCACATCGGCATTATGAGCAATTTCATCACTTGTTCCCGATGCTAGAAGCTGACCGCTTTTAATAACATAGGCTCGATCGCACACCGCTAGCGTTTCTCGTACATTATGATCGGTAATCAAAACACCGATCCCGTACTCTACAAGCTGCGAGATAACACTTTGGATGTCCATTACGGCGATCGGGTCAACTCCGGCAAACGGCTCATCGAGGAGTAAAAAACGGGGTTTGTTCACCAATGCCCGTGCAATCTCGGCACGACGACGCTCTCCGCCGCTGAGATTGATCCCGCGACGGTTTCGGATCGGTTCGATATTAAACATCTCCAACAACTCTTCAATCCGCTGTTCCGCCATCTCTTTACTCAATTTCCCCGCTTGTGCTGCAATCACGAGATTCTCTTCAACGGTGAGGTCTTTAAAGATCGAGGCTTCCTGAGGTAAGTACCCTATCCCCAATTTGGAACGTTTGTGCAGAGGCAAAGCGGACACATCAACCCCATCAATAAATACTTTCCCATCCGTTGCTTCGATCAGACCGCATATCATGTAAAATGTTGTTGTTTTTCCGGCACCGTTAGGTCCAAGCAGTCCAACGACCTCTCCGGTACGGAGTTCCATACTGATACCGCGAACAATTTCATGCTTTTTAATGGTCTTGACCAAATTCTCAATTTTTAATTCATGCACGCTGCACCTCATACCATCGCGAAGTTTCATCGCATTTAATAATTTTCACAATAAGTGTCTCAATCCCGGAACGTTTAAGTAAATTAATCAAAGGCTCATCTCCCCATTCGATCAAGTGATACCCCTCGTGCTCCAACTCTTCCATCATCCCTAAACTCAAAAATTTCTCAAAACCGTAATTGTAAAGATCATAATGGTAAAGTTTCTCACCGTAGCGTTGTTGAAGAGAGAACGTAGGGGAAGTCACAGAATCCCCCACCCCTAAAAAACGTGCAAAAGCCTGTGTGAAAGTTGTTTTACCACTGGCTAAATCGCCATGCAGGATAACAACTCCCCCTTGTGGCAGTAATTCAGTCATATCTGAACAGAGTTGAGGCAACTCATCTAAAGTAAGTTTGTTCATAGCTTAGAGGATACCGTAATAATTTGATCTAATTTTTGTGCCGCTTTGCCGCTGAGCAAAGTGTCACGAGCAATCTCCAATCCCTCTTGCGCATCTCGCGCCATCCCCTCTGCTACGAGTGCGTATGCCGCATTGATAAGGACCATATCCCGTTGTGCTTCAGTGGCACGGTTGTTTAAAATATCGGTAAGAATCTGAGCATTTTGTGCAGCTTCTCCGCCGAGAATCGCTTCAAACGGAGCTTTTTTGATCCCCAGCATCTGCGGATCGATCTCAAAATACTCTATCAGGCCGTTTTTCAAATGTCCCGCATAGGTGATATCGCTAATACTGATCTCATCCATCTTTTCGCGTGAACTTACCACGATTGCCGATTGCATCCCGAGTTCACGTGCCGCTTCGGCCATTTTAGGGACAAATACCTCATCAAATACCCCGAGGAGAATTTTAGAGAGCCCCACCGGATTGGTGAGCGGTCCGAGGATATTAAAGATCGTTTTCTCAGGGATCGAGCGGCGGATCGGCATGATAAATTTCATCGCCGGATGGTGGTATTGAGCGAATAAAAACGTAAATCCGCACTCTTGGAGGAGTGTCGAACTTTGTTCCAGAGAGAGATCGAGTTTCACCCCCAGATATTCGAGGACATCGGCACTCCCCGATTTGGAGGTGATAGAGCGGTTGCCATGTTTAGCAACATAAGCACCCGAAGCGGCAAGGACGAGCGCGACGGTGGAGCTGACGTTGAAACTTCCGCTCTTATCTCCCCCCGTACCGACAACGTCAATCAGCTTTGGTTTCAGTTCAGCGGGAACTTCGAGAATAATCGAATGACTACGCATCACCTCCGCCGCCGTTGCGATCATCGAGGAGGAAGTCGATTCATTCAGAGGAAGAGTCGATAAAAACTCCCTCATCTCCTCATCATTCATTCTATGTTCAAAAAGTGCTTCAAAATCCGTTTTAGTGGCGTTCATGAAAGCTCCTTGATATAGAGGTTTTGTTGGGATTTCGGGGTCGATTTGAGGGTAGGTATAGCGAGCACTTCGTAGCGCATCTGTTTTTCGAGGTATACGAGGGTGATGATATCCCCTACGGCCACGTTTTTGGCCGGTTTCACCGCTTTGTCGTTGATGTAAACAACACCCTCGCCGATCATATCCTGAGCAACGGTGCGACGTTTGGTCAGATTGACCGCATTTAAAAATTTATCGATTCGCAAAAATGATTCCGTAGTATTGATTTATAAGTGTTTATTGTAGGTAAATGAAGCTAAAAGAGAGGTAAGAGCGCAAAAATTGTTCCACTTATTTTATCCCGTTCGCCCTGAGCCTGTCGAAGGGTGTATTTCTCGCTCCCAAGCTCCAGCTTGGGAGTGTGTAATATTTATTTATTATAAGTCTGCATTCCCAACGAGGACGTTGGGAACGAGTAATAGCTATTTTGAAGTTAATTTAGTAGATGACCCTTCGACAAGCTCAGGGCGAACGGGATATAAGATTTTAACTCGCAAATCCGCTCTTAAAAGAGTCCTTGGCAACCACTATTTGCTTTTGTTTCTCTTTACGTGCCGTATCTTTTTCGACGAAGATTTTTTTACGGGTTGCAGGGTCCATTTCGGTGTAATACATCACCGCAGAGTACGTTCCCGGTGTCGGGGTAAATACCTGCGCTTGTTCAGGGTTCATCTTTAGTTCATCGGTCGTAAAACGTTTCAGATCGTGCATATCTTTCTCGGTGCATCCCGGATGGGCGGCGATGAGATAGTAGGTCAAAAACTGCTTTTTTCCCTCTTCTTTGTTCAATTTATCATAAAGCTTTTTAAAATCAACGAGGGTTTGTTTCCCCGGTTTGTTCATCAGATGCAATACATGGTCTGAGGTATGTTCAGGTGCAACTTTCATCTGACCGGAGATGTGATGTTTTACCATCTCTTTGAGATACTCATACCCTTGACGTTTGTCCTCGTTGATGAGATCGTAGCGCACCCCCGAAGCAACAAACGCTTTTTTGATTCCCCGCACTTCCCGAAGTCGGCGAAGGAGATTGATAACACGGGTGTGATCCACTTTCATCGATTTGCACAGATGGGTGTCATCGACGCACCGTTGATGGTCACACGTACCGTGTTTAAGTTTTTTGTTACACTCATAGCCGTACATATTTGCCGTGGGGCCTCCGACGTCACTGATAATCCCTTTGAAATCTTTGTACTCGGTAAATTGCGTTGCTTCCGCTAAAATCGATGCTTCGCTGCGGGTACGGATAGTACGTCCCTGATGCACACCAATCGCGCAGAAATTACACTCTCCCCAGCACCCCTGATGGGTCATAATGGAAAACTTGATCGTCTCCAGGCACTTTACCGCACCTTTAGGACGATGATAGGGATGAAGCTCACGGGTAAAGGGCAATGCCGAAACTGCATCCATCTCGTTTTCATCGAGGTAATCAGCAGGAGGGTTTTGGATTGCGTATCGTCCATCCACCTCTTGACATAGCCCCTTTGCAGAGATGGGGTCGTTATGGTTGTAAAACGCATCAAACAGATCGATATATTTCTCTTTGTTATCCAAACACTCTTGATGGGATGGGAGGGTCAAATACCCCTCACGCGGCTCTTTGGCGATATAACACACCCCTCGAATGTTATGAGGAGATTCACCTCTCTCTAACGCTTTTGGCAGAGCGATGATCGCCCCCTCCCCCATTCCGTAAATGAGATAATCGGCTTTGGAATCGAACAAAATAGGCTTACGGAGTTTGTTCGTCCAGTAGTCATAATGGCTCACGCGACGCAAACTCGCCTCGATTCCTCCCAGGACAATAGGGACGGTGTTTTTGAAATGTTTGCGGATAAGATTGGTGTAAACGAGTGTCGCACGATCGGGTCTGGCATTATTGACACCGCCGGGGGTGTAGTCGTCGCTGTTACGAAATTTTTTGGTTGCGGTATAGTTGGAGACCATCGAATCGACACTTCCCCCGCTCACCCCCCAAAAGAGTTTCGGTTCGCCTAAACGCATCACATCATCCGTATTAATATCAGGCTGAGCTATGATCCCGACCCGATACCCCTCACGCTCCAGTATCCGTCCTACCACTGCGACACCGATAAACGGAGAATCAATATAGGCATCACCGGAGATGAGGATAACGTCACACTGATCCCATCCGCGTGCTTGCATTTCAGCACGGGTGGCGGGTAAATATCGGAGAGTTTCAGGGGTAATAGTTTTCATAACGCGATTGTACCACAACGTCATCATCCTCGGACTTGATCCAAGAATCCATCTTTTGCACTTAAGATTATTTTTCTTTGGCTGGATTCCCACCGTAAACCTGCGGTATAATATTTTCTATGAAAAATACCCTAAATGAAGGTAAGTGGACATGAAAAAATTACTAAAGGAACATTAAATGGAAGAACAAGGAAATCTATTCATTTTACTGGCAGTTGTAGCTGCTTTTGCTTTCGTGTTGACACGCAAAAAAAGACAATAGCATACGCCATACCCGCAGGGGGCACAATGGCCGTTCTCACGGGAATGACAAAAAAGCTGCATACACTATTGCAGCAATGCTACCGGCGCGATATGAGAGCCTTGAAATCGTTCAATACCGAGCGCTTTTAAGTTTTCAACCTCTTTTGCATCTTCGATATTAATCGCTATGATCGAAATCCCCAGACTTCGGATAACGTTATTAAAACTCTCACGACTCTTACCCGTCTCTTTATCGAACATCATATCTTGCAAATAGGCACTGTTTGCTTTGATATAATCCGGGCGAATTGCTTGAAGATAATGAGCACCTGCTTCAGGAATCGCAAAATGATCGATTCCGAAACGGTATCCGAACATTTTAATCATTGAACTGATAGTAGATACCGCTTCGAGTTCATTTAATGCTATGGTATTGCTCACTTCAAACCATAACACTAAGTCACTCTGACGATGGAATACTTCCAATTGAGCTCTTAGCCATTGAATATTGGCATATTTTTTCACAAAATCGCCGCTGAGATTCAACGCTAACGGTGTTATCGGATTATGCTCTTTGATGTGTTTAAAGACTTTTTCGATCATATAACGATCCAGAGTATCGATAAGGCCCAGACTCGTCGCAACAGGGATAAAATAGCCTGCTGAGTGAATAACTCCCTCCCGATCCAACAATCGCAAAAAGATCTCTTCATGGAGTACATTAAGTTCATCAGAACGTTGTTCAACCGCACTTTGAAATGCCAACAACATACGAGATTCCTCTAAACTTTTGAGTAATTCACTGCGCCACTCTTCACGCCCCAAAACTAGCGGCTCATCTTCTTCGAGGTTCTTGTCTATCATAAAATTACCGCGAAGTTTGGCCTGAGTTACCGCATGATCGGCGCGTGAAAAAAGTGATTTAAGGGTGTCTTTTTCACTGTAGGTACCGATTCCGCATCCAATAATCAAATATTCCAAAAGATCTTTATCCATCTCATCAATAACGTTACGCATATGAATCATAATCAGTTCAATTTGATGGTATACCTGATCTATCTCATAGGCCGGAATCGCCGCAAAAAAATCGCTTTCATTCAATCGTGCAATCAGAGAATGACGGAACGAACCAAGATGGGTGTTCAACGCTTCGGCCAGAGTATTGACCAATTGGGTATAACGCTCATACCCTTTTTCACGCTTCAATCGGTCGAGTTCATTGATACTCAGCATGACATAAATACCCGAAGAAAAGGATGCATCCGATTGGAGATAATCGGGTAGTTTAGCGGTGAGATAACGACGGTTATGAAGTTTCGTCTCGCTATCTTTATAGAGAAGTTCGTGATAACGTCGTAATGTTTCGTTCTCCCGTTCAAAAATATCTTTGACTTTTTCTACCATTGCATTCATGGCTGTTGTAACAGAGCGAAATTCGGTTGTGAAGGGGATTTTTTTCTCAATAATAAATTCGTTATCAATAATTGCTTTAGCTTGATCACGGATCCGTTTCAACGATTTAAGACTTAGTGAAAGTAAAAGATACAACGTCATAAAAACGACAATACCGATCATTAAAAACGTTTGGATCAAATCGATCAATGTACTATAGAGTTGACGATAGGCATTTCCCGTATGTCCGCTCACTTCCAACGTACCAAAGCGGCTCCATCCGATCATAATATCACTCGTTACACTCACATTATGAATCGGCACCATCTCGATAAACCATTGAGGAACATCACTAACACGGACATCACTTTCCCGGTTATAAACTTCTTTGCCATCGATATCGACCAGTCGGATACGTTGGTAATACCCGCTGTCATAGATCGCATTGATCATTGTCTCCATACTCGAAGAGTCCGAAGGATCTGCTACTTTCGAGAGTGAAAGGCCCAACGAGTGTGCCGTATTTTTAGCGTCGGTATAGAGCTGATTTTGGACGAACTCGGTTGCCGATTTAAAGTTCAGTAACATCACCGACACCAATATCACCCCTAAAAAGAGGGTTAGCATTATCACCAACTGTTTAAATAAACTCATCACTAATCCTTTTATCGTGTTATAACTAGCTCGTCCCATGGACGTTTTTGTTTGGTTGCCGCCGGGACCATTTTCCCGATTTGCGCTTGCTTGGCATTAAAAAGCTCATCCCCGCTGAAACTGTAAATAGGTATCAAATCGTCCCGTACGGATGCGGGGAGAATTTTAAAATTGTAGTTGTCCAAAACGAGTGGTATCGATTTGGGGGTTTCGTAATAGGTCAGAACCAAATGCGCCGTTTTGTAGCGAATCGATTTCGCATAGGTCATAAAGAGTTTAGAGGTCGGAACACCCAGCTCTTTAAGGGTAAAATATTTGGCAATAACATAATCTTCACAATCGGCTCTGTCTTTACCGATAAATTCATAGCGTGTTGCCCAGTAATCGCTGATTCCCCATGTCGTTTTATCGGATGCATAAGGGGTTTGATTGAAAAAATCATTCACCTTTTCCATTTTTCCCATATCGTCCAAATCCCGCGCTTCATTCATCATTTGAATAAGATAGAATGCTCTTTTTTTGGCAATCGGACCGTATTCACGCTCGATTTTGTCCATAAAAGCTTTGGAAATAGAAAATTCGGGGGAACTGAGGAGAATGGCGGCAAGTGCCGCCGTTATGAAGAAAAGAGCAACCGTTTTTTTCATGCTCTTATTGTAGCGTAATTATACGATACTGACAGAAACGCTATCTTCGACTTTTACGACTACCGTCGAATCGCCGCTGTTTGAATACACATTAAACATATGTTGCTGTCCGTTGATTATTTCGCTAGATGTACCAGAAAGGCTCCATGGCTGACCGCTTATGCTATCCAAGGAAACAGAATCACTACTGTCACCCAAAATGTAAAGATCATTATCCACATCGGTCATATCAATAACGTCCTGCAATCGAATATTGGTCAACTGATGATTGTCTGCCGCTCCATTTGCCCCTAAATCGATCACTTCGATATTTTTAATAGGGTTATTGGTACTATTTAATGCTGCAAAATTGATCGCTGAACCGTCCATACTCATCAAGAAGGTATCGAATCCGTCTCCACCATCAACTCTTCCAAGTCCCGTATCCCCACTTAAAGTCGTTCCGGTTGCACTGTCCGTCTGCAAATCACTGATCAGAAGATCATTTCCTGCACCGCCATAGAGAGCATCTGCCCCTGCACCGCCATCGAGTTTATCATTGCCATCACCACCGTTGAGTACATCCGTACCTGCTCCGCCGGATATCCAATCGTTTCCTGCATTACCG
Organism: Sulfuricurvum sp. RIFCSPLOWO2_12_FULL_43_24; assembly: GCF_001829605.1. Classification (NCBI taxonomy): domain Bacteria; kingdom Pseudomonadati; phylum Campylobacterota; class Epsilonproteobacteria; order Campylobacterales; family Sulfurimonadaceae; genus Sulfuricurvum; species Sulfuricurvum sp. RIFCSPLOWO2_12_FULL_43_24. The sequence goes on from NZ_MIBT01000049.1 coordinate 16,572, forward strand.
CTGATCGTGTCGTTTCCAGCAAGTCCACTGATAATATCATCATTACCGGAACCACTGAGAGTTGTATCGGCATTGGCCGTTCCGGTCGTTGTGGCCGTTCCCGGATTGACATTGACATTGAGCGTAATTTGTCCGGTTGAGCTGTCTCCGTCGTTGTCGATGAGCGTAAAGCCAAATACTTCGGTTACGGTACCTGAAATGCTCATTGGAGGAGTATACGTATAATCTCCAGAGTCCAGATCGATCACATACAAACCGTCATTCGCCGTCGTCACACTCAATACGTGAGTCGTCGAATTATACGTGGCGGTATTGGTACCGCTACCGGAAGAAGCAACCGTATTGGCTGTTGTATTCCATGTAAACGTTGTTTGAGCCGCTCCGGTTCCGACGGTAATCACACCGACATACCCTCCATCCGCACCGACAGCACCCGGTGTCGCGCTGGTAAGAACGTTACCCGTTGCGATCGGATCGATCGTACTCAAAAGTACCTGTGTCAATTGCGATACATCCGGTACAAGAATTGCCAAAGATGAATCATTCGTTCCCGTTACGCCATTATAGGCAATCGGATCGAGATATGCCATATCTGCTGTACTCAAACCATCCCCGATACCCAATGCATAGGCTTTAATATCGCCGTTATTGAGGAACGTTGTCCAAATCGTCTCTTCCGCAGTTTGGATACCGGCATCGGCACCGCCACTCGTTCCGTTGGCATTATTCGCCAATACTGAAGTACTACCGTCATTTTCATTCGGCTGACCGTCCGACATGAAATAAACGACGTTTTGAACCGTATGTCCGCTGTCAATCGTCAGCTTGCCGGCGGTTTTCCACGCATCCATCGCCTGTGCCAATGAAGAATCGTAGTTTGTCATTCCTCCTGCTGTAATACCGGCAAGTAATGCGATAGCATCCGATGCACTCATCCATACACTGTAACGATCGGTCGCCGTTGTTGAGAAAGTCACGATTTTAACCGCCACATCTCCATAATTATCATATGCATTGATCAAATTTGTAATCGCTGTTTTCGCTGCGGCGAGACGGTCAACACTTCCGCTCGTCATACTGCCCGATACGTCAAGAACAATCATCACATTTGTATCGATCTGAGCTACATTGACCGTATTGGTTTGTGTCGAAGTCACCGGAGCATCATCTTCGATATTAATGGTCAATGCTCCGGTAGATAACGCTGATCCATCCGATGCCGTAACACCTACACTAAAGGAGTTAACATCTTCAACTCCAACCGTCGCATGATCAACCGGACCACTCAGATTTACCGTATAGTTGCCGCTATTGTCGATACTAATCGTCATCACATTAGAACCGTTGGCACTACCTACCAACGTATTGGTTCCTGCACCACTCCAAGTGATTGTCACTCCATCTGAAGTCAATGTCGTTGTCGGAGCGGTTAATGTAACACTTACCGATGCACTATCGACATCGGTAATATTAAACGTTCCGGTTGCCGTTGTAGCATTGGTCGTATCGGACGTACCCGTCGTATCAGCCAATCCTCCTGCAAGCCCCTCTTCCGATACATTGACGCTAACGGCAGCATTAGCGAATACCGGAGCATCGTTATGCGGTACGACAACGATGGCAATGGTATCGGACGCAGAAGCACTCGAACCGTTCGAAGTCTCGGTAGCAGTTGCCGTAATGGTCAATGTCACCGTTGTCTGTACTGTGACCGTCGGTACTTCCAAACTCACTGCGGCCAAGTTCCAACCTGTTACATTCGCTACGGTCGAACCTGCCGATGCGGTAAACGTATTGGTGCCGTCAGTAAGGGTATAACCAGCTGGAATTCCACTGATAGTAGTACTCAATGTCTCTGATCCATCGGTATCGACAAGTGCCGATGAAGCATCTAAATCAACCGAACGATTGTCATCTGTCGTAATTGTTGTCGTTGAACTCGCTGTTTTCTCAAAGCTGATGGAGTGAATCAGATAATCATCTCCGGAACCTACCGCTCCAAATCGGATTTCATTAAATACGCCACCTTCATTTGGTTGTAACGTAATAGCAGGATCAACAGAGTCACTTCCACCATTGTACGTGCGGGTTCCGACTAATACACCGTTGTTATAAAACTCGATCAGTGCCGTTTCTCCCGTACCATATGAGTGTTTCCACGCAAATGAAACGTCGACGGAAGAAACTGCATTATCAAACTGAACTACCAATTTTTCCGAACCGGTACCATTGAGATAACCAATTTCAGTATTATCACCTGATGCAACACCGGTAACACCGAAACCATCAGGAGTCGTATGGGTACTGATCACTCCTGTTGAGCCATCAGGATTCAATGCGCTAATGGTAAATCCATTCGTATTCGTTGAAACATTCGCAATATTTATAACTTGTGTCACAACTCCTGTTCCTGCAATATCAACGATCGGCGTATCTGCAATCGCTGTAATCGCCACAGTGGTCGTATAAGAGCTTGCACTCCATACTGTTCCATCGTTGACGCTAAAGGTAAACGAACTGTCCGCATCCGTGTGATTGATCGGATCGAATGTCAATAATCCGCTCGTAATCGATGCTACCGGAATCACCGTACCTACCAATACGGCTGTACCGTTTAGATAAAGCGTACCGTTCGTTGGCAATGAATCGATTCGGATTGATGACAAGCTGTTATTGTCCGCATCATTATACGTTCCAAAATCATTTACCGATACGGTATACACATTTGTCGTATTGTTCAAATCTTCCAGAATCGTAATCGCATCGTTGGTCGAAGTCGGTGCATCATTTACAGGTGCAACCGTAATCGTCACCGTTGCCGAAGAGGTATCCCCATCAAGATCGGTAATCGTATAGGTGAAACTGTCGGTTCCATTCCAGTTTGCCACAGGTGTATAGGTATACGTTCCATCCGCATTGACTACCGCTGTGCCATGGACAGCCTGTGTCGCCAACGACCAAACGTTTCCGCCATCCAAAGAAATCGTGTCGTTTGTTTTAAGATCTCCGGTAACAATCGGAGTATCTTCATTGGTTGTTGCCGTATCATTCACCGCTTTCGGAGCCGAATCAGTTGTAGGAGCAGTCAATGTAACATCAATCTGCCCTGCTGCCGTATCACCGTCTGCGTCAACCAGCGAGTAATCGAAACTCATCGGGATGTCCGAATAATAGTCGTTCGCTGTAATTGCAGAGAATGCAATACGGAAATCACCGGATGATGCATCACTGATCTCAAGACTCGTAAAATACAATGCACCGTTTTGAAGCGGAATCGTAAACGGTATATCCGTATTTCCGCTTCCATTCATACTTCCCGAATAGGTTATCGTATCGCCCGCCGCATTGATCGCCGCCGTGACCGTCCATGAAAGAGTATAAGCAGCACTACCTTGTCCTTCGACGAGCATATCCATGCCGCGAACCTGCCCATATGAACCCGATGGATCGGTAAACGTCATATTAAGTTTGTCACCCGTATTGAACCAGTTTCCGCCGACCCCGATCCAATTATTATTCGTGTTAACGGTTGACACACTGCCATCGGATATTGTAGCGCTCATACTGTCGATTAGGAAATTACCGAATGCCAGATCGAGATGATCGATATTCCCCCCACTAATAACGGTATAAGTTGAAGCGGCACCTTCTTGTCCCAAACGTCCAAGCGTATTGAGTAATTCGAAGCTGTATTGCGGATGATTGTTCGCATCGACCGTATTTGGATCGATCGTTACACGGAAGATCAACGTTCCATCGGCAAGCTGCCCACTCAAAGTACCGTTGCCTTGATCGACATAATAGACCGGTTTTCCGTCAAATACTAAATCAGGCAATGTCGATGTATTCCAAACCACGCTCGTGATATCGTTCGAAACGGTTGCTTGAGACAAATATCCGATCTCGCTATAATCGCCGTCATTTTCGGTCGTAATCGTTCGATCACCCGACACGCTCGGTGCATCATCGTATACTGTTACGGTAAACGGAGCAGTACTGATACCACCGACCACACTCATATCAAAATTCAAGACTTTCGATTCACCCTCTCCTTGAACTGTCGGCAAATGATCGATTCCGCGAAGCTGTGTAAAGGTGTATCCCGTATTATCCGCATTTACCGTTACGGTAAAGACGGTTCCTTCACTCGAAGAAGCAGTCAACGTTTTTGTTGCCGCATTCCATGTATACGTTACAGCTTGATTGTTTGACGTTATACCGCTTGCATTACCGGAAAGAACAACCGTATCCGCCGCTCCGACATTCTGAATCGTTCCGTTTTGCACAATATCATTAGCACTACTTGCATCTCTATTTTCATTGACATAATCATCGTCTGAAATAACACTGGAAACAAGCGGTGCAGAGTCATTATCGGTAATAGTGGCGGTACCCGTCGCGCTTGCATTGCTGGTTGATCCCGCTGTTCGTGTTGCAGTGAGGGTAAATGTTTCACTGTTTTCATCCAGCGTATCATCGACAACCGGTACACGGACCAGAACCGAAGTGCTTCCTGCGGCGATCGTAGCACTTGTAGCTGACATCCATGTCGTACCTCCGTCAGTAGATACCTGCAAATTCGTCGTATAATCCTGCGGTGATACAGCGGTTCCGTTGGTCAATGACAGATTAACTGTCGTAGCACTTGCCGATTGATTCGACAAAGAAACCGTAAAGACAGCATAACCGCCGTTTTCGGCTACCGATACATTGTTGACAGAAAGTGCCGGCATATCTTCAGTATCGGTAATCGTACCTGTTACACTGTTGGATGTCGTATGTTGGGCAACCGCTTCAAATTTATCGCCGCTTTGGGTAATTGTCCCTATACGAAGAGTATATCCTTCACTTCCCTCATAAACCAAATCGTTCAAAATTGCATTCGAAATATCAACACCGCTTGAACCGGCAGTGATTGTGACACTCGTCGTACGTGCAGCACTATAGTCACCTGATGTAGTTGTATCTACACTGTATAACAAACTCACGGTTACACTTCCGCCTGTCGGTACCGTTACGAGATTCCCGTTACTATCTACCAATTCAATTCTATGATTCAATGCACCGTCACCACCGGTTTCAGTCACCGTATCGCTATTAACCAAACGTACGTAGACCGTATCGTTGCTTGTCGGTACTTCCGGTGTCGGAGGATTGATGCTGCCCGCGTCGGTGATGGTTCCCACACCTTGGAGGTCGTTACCGCTGCTTGCCACGTTACTTGAGACGTTCGAGAGGTTCATCAAGAACGTCTCGTTCCCTTCTTTGAGGAAGTCATCGCTGATCGGTACCGTGATCGTGGTCGTCGTAGCACCCGTCGCAATACTTCCGCTGCCGCTTACCGCCGTGTAATCCGATCCCGCTGCCGCGCTGATCGGAGCATTATTCGCCGATGCGTAGTTGAAGCTCACCGGTGCCGTTGTCGCGTGGCTGAGGCTTACGGTGAAGCTCATGGTTCCCGCGTCTTCGTTCACGGTGACGTCGTTGATGCTGATACTTGGTGCGCTGTCATCGTCGGTGATGGTCGCCGTGACGTTTCCGGAGGTCGCATGGACCGCTACCGCTTCGAACTCGCCGGTGTCCTCGACGCTTTGAATAGTGGCAACGAAGGTCTCGTTGTCGTAATCGACATCTTCGTTGGTTTGGACGGTGAACGTCGCGTTGGCGCTGTTGGCCAAGATGGTGACGATTTGGGTCGTTGCGACGTAATCTCCGCTCTCTGCCGTGCCGTTAGAGAACACCACGGTGACGTCGGTATCTTGGGTCGGTGTGACCGGATTGCCGTTCATGTCTACGAGACTCACGGTGAAGTTGCCGGTAACATCCCCCTCGGTTGTTGCTCCCGGTCCGCTGATGATCGCGTAGACCGTATCGTTTGCCGTCGGTACTTCCGGTGTCGGAGGATTGATGCTGCCCGCGTCGGTGATGGTTCCCACACCTTGGAGGTCGTTACCGCTGCTTGCCACGTTACTTGAGACGTTCGAGAGGTTCATCAAGAACGTCTCGTTCCCTTCTTTGAGGAAGTCATCGCTGATCGGTACCGTGATCGTGGTGGTCGTAGCACCCGTCGCAATACTTCCGCTGCCGCTTACCGCCGTGTAATCCGATCCCGCTGCCGCGCTGATCGGAGCATTATTCGCCGATGCGTAGTTGAAGCTCACCGGTGCCGTTGTCGCGTGGCTGAGGCTTACGGTGAAGCTCATGGTTCCCGCGTCTTCGTTCACGGTGACGTCGTTGATGCTGATACTTGGAGACAATGTTACAATAGGAATATTTTCTTCTTCCACAATTACTGGTCTAAAAGGTCTAGATTCAATCGCAGGTTCCACAACATCGCTGCCAGTGAAATTTAATGATGTTCGTACATCTTTAACCAATCCATCACGATCATTAAAAGTATCACTTGCATGTTCTTGGTTACTCAGCGTCTGACCGGCTGCTGTTTCATCATCTCCATTCGTAGGTTGACCGTCACGTAGATCGGTCTCGACATTGGTAATATTTCCACCGGCAAGTGCTAATGCATCTTTGACAGAGTTCACATAAACAACGGCATCGTCATGGCTAAAGATACCTTTGAGCAAAGATGTATCGAAATTAAGAGCTCCATTTCCGGCGATTACGAGATCTCCGGCCCCTTGAAGTGTTACGTCGATAATGATTTGAGCATTACTAGGATTACTTTTTGAACCATAGACAAGTTCACCTTCGTGAATAGCTTCACCCGCTTTTAACTGATGAACATTCCCTTTTGCATCTTTGACAAAAAAATTGCCGTGTTCCAATGATTTTACGTATCCGATTACTCGTGCCATGACTATCCCCTACGATGAGAAATTTTTATAATTGTAAATTCTACCGTAGAATAAAAAGCAATACTATTGTACTTAGGTACTAATTGCGGATAAAGTTAGGCGTGCAGGAGAAGAGAGAGGGCAAGACGATCTTTTAGATCGAGTTTTTGGTAGATCGAAGTTGCGTGTGCTTTGACTGTTCGAACCGTAATATCCAGTGAATCCGAAATTTCTTGGTGGGTAGCTCCATCACCGAGCATAAGGGCAACTTCACGTTCACGATGGCTTAGAACATCCAGTATTTTCAAGGATTTTTCTTTTGGGATATTGTGCTCGCGAATTTGCGAAATCATCATCGTAATAAAATCAGGATGAAGCCATATTTTTCCCTCTTCAAGGGCTTGATAAACGGAGTACAAATGAGATTCATGCATCATCGCATTACCATAGCCCATTGCCCCAAGTGACAAAAACTTTTGTGATTCGTGAAAATTAGGGGTAATAGAGAGAATCATGACACGATGTTTGAAAAATTCTCTCAACACTTCATCCGACATATTGTCTAATACACGATCCAATACCATAACAATCGATGAGGCTTCTATATCCGATGAAAATACAGAAAGAGTTTTAGGCTGCAAAGCACTCAAAATTCCGATCCATCGTGCACGCAACGTGATATCATTCGAGATTAAATACAACTTCACTTATCGCTCCGTAAACGTATATTGTTTGGCTTTTAAAATCGGTTTTAAAATGTACTCTAAAATCGTTTTTTCGCCGGTAATAATATCAACATTGATCATCATCCCGGGGATGATTTTGAGGGGTTTTTCTTTACTTCCAAGATATTTTTTATCCGTTTGAATTTTGACGACATAATAAACATTGTCATTTTTATCCGTTACCGTATCCGGACTGATCGTAACCACTTTTCCATGCAATGATCCATAAAGTGAGAAATCATACGCTGTCACTTTTACAATCGCATCCTGCCCCGGATAGATAAAAGCGATATCTGCAGGTTTAACTTTCGCTTCCGCCAGCAATCCCCCTTCGGTTGGGACGATTTCGATTAGATTATCACCCGGTTTAATAACTCCGCCTACCGTATTAACGTAGAGTTTTTGAACGATACCGTTAATAGGAGATTTAATCACGGTACGGGTCACTTGGTCGGCCAAAGCGGAACTCTCAGCACCGACACGACTGTACTCCGTTTCAGCTTCATTCAGTTCCATCTGTGCTTTCATTGTAAATTCAGAGCGTACTTCACGCATTTTGCTGCTCATCTCATTGATTGCCGCATTGAGTCTTGGGATAGAAGAGAGAACCGCATTATAACGCTCACTCACATCACTCAATTCACGTTGAAGTTTCAAAAATTCAACACGAGGCTTAATCCCTTGCGCCACCATTGGCTCAGAAATCGCCACCTCTTCACGTATCAGTGCAAGAGCGCGTTTTTGCTCCATAATACGTCCTTGGGCTTCGATCTTTTCATTTTTCTTTTGGGCAAGTTGATCATTCAATGCCGAAATTTGAGAACGGAGACGCTCTTGATTTGAGCTGTAGACACTTCTCTCTTGCATAATCTGCATCGGAATTTTTGCCATATCATCTGCTGTAGGAGAAAAAGCCCCACCGGAAGATTCAGCACGAAGACGTACAATTTTGGCTCTCAGTTCAACCGATTTAAACTGGGAACTCTCATAGTTAGAAGAGGATTTTAAATTGTCAACTCGAAGCAAAGTATCATCTGCTTTAACTTTTTGCCCCTCTTTAACCATAATCGCACTCACCATCCCCCCTTCGAGATGTTGAATCATTTGATTTTCACCGCCGGGAATAACCTTGCCATCCCCACGTACAATTTCATCGATCGGAGAAAGTGCCGCCCATAATAATACGAAAATAATCGTTACAATCCAAAAAAGGAGAACAGAACGAAGACGTGATGGAGTGTCTTCCAATACTGCGGCGGAAACACTGCGCATAAACTGATAATCATTGGCATCAAAAGAGAACCGTTTTTTTTCACTCATACGACACCTCCTGAAAGTTTCGCGATTACCTGCTCTCGTGGACCATCCAGATATACTTGCCCCTCGTTCATCACGATAATACGATCAACTAATGGGAGAATCGTATTTTTTTGTGTAATCAAAATAGCGGTTTTATCCTCCAAATAGCTTTTTAAATTCGCAATAAGACGATTTTCACTCAACTGATCCATCGCATTTGTCGGTTCATCCATAATAATAATCGGTGACTCAAACAACAATGCACGAGCGATACCGATACTTTGGCGCTGACCACCTGAGAGGCCCATCCCTCTCTCACCAATTGGCATTTCATACCCTTTAGGGTGTTTACGGATAAATTCATCTGCACCCGAAATCACGGAAGCACGAATCATCTGCTCATCACTGGAGCGGGTTGAACGATATGCAATGTTGTCTTTGACAGATCCTTTGAACAGGGCAATATCTTGGGAAACATACGAAATATTTTTACGTAAATCCGCTGGATCAATCTGTTTAATATCAATACCATCCAGTAAGATAGACCCTTCATTTGGTTCATAAAGATGGAGTAACAATTTTGAAATTGTACTTTTCCCTGACCCGATACGACCGATGATTGCTACTTTTTCACCCGGCTTCACTGAAAATGAAATATTTTTTAATGCACTATGGGACGATTCATCATACGCAAAACTGACGTTTTTAAATTCAATTTCCCCTTTAAGCTGGGGACGGGTAATGAATTTTTTCCCATGCGGGCGTTCGGATGGCTGAGAAATAATTCCTTCAATTGCATCATACGCTGCTTTAGCATCCGAATAATTAGCGATCAATGCCGCTGCTTGCCCCATCGGAGCAACTGTGCGTCCGGCGATAATAATAATAGCAATAAGACCACCCATTGTCAGTTCATGTTCACCAATGAGATAAACGCCGACGATAACCAATAAAACGGTAGTAAGCTGCGTTAAAAAACCGGTCACGGTAGAGATGGAAGTAGAAATCAAACGTGATTTCAAACTTCTTTGAGCAATCTCTCCGGTAGCCTCTTCCCATGCCCATTGTACTTGACCCGTAGCCCCTAATGTTTTTAGGGTTTCGATATTTTGCAACGCTTCAATCAAAATGGAACTTTTGGCTGCGGAGGCTTTATGGGTCTCTTCAATGCTCTCACGCAGTGGATTACGCATAAAAATCGCGTATCCCAAAATAAGAAGCATCATCACGATTGGGACCACAACCATCCATCCGCCGATGTAGCCGATAACCAATAAGAACAGTAGAGCAAACGGAAAATCAACCAATGCCGTCAAGGTAGCATTGGTCAAAAAAGAACGAATGGAGTCAAAATCTTTTAAATTACTCGCAAACGAACCGACCGATTTTGGATGGGAGATCATTTTCAAATCGAGTACTTTTTCAAAAATAATTGACGACATAATAATGTCACTCTTTTTACCGGCACTCTCCAAAAGCATTGCACGGGTAAATTTTAAAAACGTATCTAAAACATAGACGACCAACACTCCGATGGCAAAAACCCAAAGAGTTTCAGTTGCATTATTCGGGATAACACGGTCATACACACTCATTGTAAAGAGAGGACTTGCCAAGACAAAAAGATTGACCAAAACCGTTGCATAAATCACATCACGATAAATATTTTTGGAAAGTTTCAACGTATCCCAAAACCAATGTTTATGCTTGACATTGAGGGTTAAGGAGTCATCTTCATTATAGACAAATGGCTTTTTGACGAGGAAGGCAAAGCCTGTATACTCTTCTTCGAGCATTTCCATAGGAATCGTCTCTTCGATAGCCTCTTCTGCCGGAAGAATAATTTTGCATTTTTTTCGATCGTGAGAAATAGAATCTAAAATACACGCATGGGAATTTTCCAATAACAAAATCATTGGAAGCTGAAGAGCAGAAATATCAGAAATTTTGCGGTTAACCAAGGTACTTTTTAAACCGGCTCGGCTTGCGGCACGGGAAAACATACCTTTGGAAGATTTTAAACTAAAAAGACGAAGGGCCCCACCCCATGGTGCACTTGGCAAACCTGCCATGAGAGCTTCTGCGGTAAAAGGTTTATGATAAAGCTGCGTAAACAATACCAGACATTGCAACAATGGATCAACGCCGAATGCTGCTCCTTCCGGATCTGCAATCCGCCCTTCTATTTCCTCATTCATTCACATTAACCTTAATATAAAAATATAACCACGCGCACGATAGCAAAATGATTACTAGAATTATTCAATTATCTCGTTTGTATTTGTCAATCTTACGATCCGCAAATATAAGATTTTCGATTTTATCATCGTTATCGAGATGATTATCCAATACGACCAATCCTACTTTTTGCGTATTGGCTTCGGCTTTTGAACCCAAAACATTTTGAACCATTGATCCCATCGCATCTAAAATACGATAATGGGCAAATAAAAGGTCATTTTCAGCACGTACGATTTGTGATTGTGCCGCTACATGATCGTTTTGTGCAACCAACAGATCGAGTAAGGTTCGGCGACCCAAATCATACTCTTTTTGATAGAGTTCAAGGGTTTTAGCACTGGTCGCTTCGTAACGTTTCAGATGATCAAGCTGTTCTGTTAGATAATGACGTGCCGACCATGAAAGTTCACCCTGCTCATCCAGCTTTCGGACAGTTTCCCGCTTATTTTCAGACTCTTGATAAATTTTGCTCAGATTTTTCTGGATTTGAGACTCATCCGCACCACCGCGATAAAGATTGTATTTAAGCGTCAATCCAAAAGCGCGGCGATCATCATTCCCCTCTAATCCACCTGCATCGTTTGCCCAACTTTGACGAGCATATGCATCAATCGTCGGATAATAATTTTTATACGACGCTTCACGCTGAGCACGAGATGCTTTGATATTATATTCACTAACCAATACTGATGGGTTGTGTGCACGTGCATACTCTTTCATATCACTGAGAGTTGAGGGCATAGAACCTTGAAATTTGCCGTCTTGAAGCTCTTCAACTTTAACGGATCGGCCCAATACACGTTCCAAATTAAACAATGCATCATCCACATTATTTTTAGCCACGACATAATTAGACTTTGCCAAGGAGAGAGAAGTATCGGCTTTTTCAGATTCAGAACGAGTTGTCATCCCTGCTTCATAAAGCTTATTGACTTTTGTATAGATATCAGTGTTAAAATCAACATTTGCTTTAGCGATACAGAGTAAATCACGTGCTTTTAAAGCATTGATGTAGGTATTGGTAAAGTTATAAGCCGCATCATTCGCATTTTCGATATAGTGGTTTGCCGCAGACAAAATACGTGCTTTGTTATAATCAGCTTCATACATCGTGCCGAAACCGTTGAAAAGATTTTGAGTCAGTTGCAATGAATGTTCATAGGTTGTTAAAGAACGACTTGCAAAGCCTGTACTCGGAGATTTGGTTCTCTCACGTGCAATTGAACCGGAATAATCGAGCGTCGGAAGGTATTGTGCTTCTGTTGTTCGTAAATCTTCAAGGGTTGCACGGTAGTTATGCAAACGTTCCAAGACAACCGGATGGGATGAGAGAACTTCATCAACCCCTTCTTGCAATGTTAATGCATTTAAGGATGAGAATGCACACAACGATAACGTTACGGCTACTTTTGAAAAGGTATTATTGTGATACTTCATAACTTAGTAATCTCCACTACGATTGTTTAAAATAAGTTCATATTAAATCTCAATGATTAGAGTAGCAACTGATTCATGAAAAACCACTTAAAGAGTTATCTTCAATGTATACAAAACTCTGATTTTCATCGTCACGGTCAGAATTGTATACCTTACCTATCTCATTCACATCGCAAATTTAAAACAATATCCGTAAAACAGTTCCACATCCACTGTTTTCAAACTGTATATTATCACCTAAATGTGGTTCAAATGTCCTCAAAGCATATTTTTCAATATACAAAGCGAAATAAGAGTTAAAAGCCATTATACTGTACATATAAGTAAAAAATTTAAGAAAGGGATTTGATGCGGTTTATATTGCTCTTTCTTATCATTCTTTCCATTCCGCTTTGGTCACAAAGAAATCTCAATAAAGTCTCTATTCAACTGGATTGGAAATACCAATTTCAATTCGCAGGTTTTATAGCTGCCAAAGAGAAGGGATTTTACCGTGATGCCGGTTTAAATGTCGAATTGCGAGAATACCAACCTAATATTGATATTATTTCAGATGTATTGACACAAAAAGCAACGTATGGAACCTATAATTCCAGTATCGTTGTCGAAAATTCTCAGATAAAACCATTGGTATTACTGGCTACCTATTTTCAGCAATCTCCTCTCATTTTTGTTGCTAAAAAAGGGATAAAGCACCCCTCGGATATCATAGGTAAAACCGTTATGGGGACCAAAGATGAGTTGAAGTACAGTAACCTAGCCCTTCTCTTCAATCATTTCGACATCTCCTCCAAAAATGCCCGTTTTGTCGATCATACTTTTAAGATCGATGACTTTATCCACGGGAAAGTGGATGTCATGAGCGCATTTCGCTCCAACCAGCTTTATCAGCTTGATAAAATCGGTATGCAATATGAGATAATCGATCCTACAGACTATGGTTTTGTTATGAGTGCCGTTAACCTTTTTACCTCACCTCAAGAAGCGGTTGCGCACCCTGATCAAACGGAAAAATTTATCAAAGCATCCAATGAGGGATGGAAATACGCACTAACCCACCAAGATGAAATCATCAACCTCCTGATTGAAAAATACCATTGCGGGAAATCGCGTGAAGCCCTTCTTTTCGAAGCACAAGAGACCAAGAGGCTGATGATGACCGATTTTTATTCAATTGGTCAGACCAATGAAGAATTAGTCTTACGTGCCTATAAGCAGTTGATGTATTCAGGAACTTTGAACTCAGAACAAAAACTGGGCAATTTTATGTTCAACGATATTCAATCAGCATTTAAAAACGGTATCGATTTAACCCAAAAAGAAAAAGAGTATTTACTCCAAAAGAAAACTATCCGTGTCTGCGTTGATCCTTACTGGTTTCCGCTTGAAGCCGTAGAAGAAGGCAAGCATATCGGTATTGCTGCGGATGTGATGAAAGATTTTGAACATAAACTTCACATCCCTTTCGAGCTTGTCCCTGTAACATCATGGCAAGAATCGATCAATCATGCCAAAAATCGTGAATGCGATATATTTTCTCTCGCTTCCAGCACACCGGATCGTCTGAAATACATGAACTTCACCTCTGCTTATATGACCCTTCCGATTGTGATGGTGACAACCTTGGATAAACTCTTTATTGATGAGATCGGAACACTCGAAGGAAAAAAACTGGGAGCGGTCAAAGGGTATGCCATTACGGATAAACTCAAATCACTCTATCCCAATCTCACCATTGTTGAAGTAGCTTCCATGAAAGAGGGGCTCAAAAGAGTCGAAAGTGGAGAGCTATATGGGTATATCGATACCCTTAGCGTTGTATCAGCATCGATTCAAAAGGAATATAACGGCGTTTTAAAAGTATCTTCCAAACTCAATGAGGAAACTAACCTTGGAATAGGAACCCGAAATGACGAACCGATACTGCATGATATTTTTGAGAAATTGGTACACAGTGTTAATGAACCGATGATGCAAATGATTTATAATCGATACACTGCAGTTGTACATGAAACCAATCGCTATTTTTGGCTGCTTCTTTATCTTCTTGTGGCAACGGGGGGATTAAGTATTATTGTCATGCTGTGGAACTGGCTGTTACAAAAAAAAGTCACTGAACACGTCGCAAAAAACACTGAACAAGAGAAACTATTGTTTCAAAAAGCCAAACAAGCGGAACTGGGTAATATGATTGCCAATATATCCCACCAATGGCGCGAACCGCTCTCAAAATTAAGTTCCATCAATCTACTTACCATGGCAAAACTCAAAGTAGCACAAAGTATTGATGAACCAACCCTCCTCAAACAATGCGATGAGATCGAAAAAACCATCGATTTTATGTCCCATACAATGCAAAGTTTCCTCGAATTTTACAAAAAAAACGATGTTTCCGCCCCTTTTAATCTGATGGAATCCATTCACGCTTCCCTCTTTATTATCGAAACGAAACTGTTGGATAACTTGATACAGATCACAATAGAAGGCGATGAGAATGTTGTGATTTCAGGGATAAAGAATGAGTGGATGCAGGTTTGGCTTAATCTGATGAATAACGCCATCGAAGCATTAAAAACTCGGCAGGTACCAATGCCTTTAATCACTATTCGAATTACCGATAACGAAATATTATTTTGTGATAATGGCGGAGGGATGGAGTTGAATACTTCTATGAATGGGTTAGGACTTCAAATGTGCTATGAAATCACCTCAAAATATCATGCAAAACTGCTACTCGAAAACAACGATTCGGGATTATGTGCACGAATTCTTTTAAGATAAAATTTACGTTTTAAGACGATATCCGATATCGGGAATCGTAAAGACAAAATTTTTACCAAAACGGCGGCGGATTCGCAATATAAAATTGGTAATGGCCGAATTGGACATCTCATCAAACTGCCAAACTGATCCGTTAATCATCTCTTTAGTAATAAGACGGTCACGATTTTGGGAGAGAAGTTCCATGAAAAGAGCCTCTTTTTTATTAAGGGTATGGGTAATACCCTCTTTCTCCAAACATTTATTCTCAATGTTATAAAACCATCCCTCTTTTAACTCAATTTTTTCCATTTGGTGAATTTCAATCATCTCTAGACACTGCTTTAACACATTAATCAGCATCTCATATTTAATTGGTTTAAGCAGATAAGCTGTAAGACCGAGGGGAATGGCACGAAACAAAAATTCTTCATCTTTATGCCCGCTAATAACAATTATCGGTATTTTGGTATTTTTCTTTCTAAAATCTCGTATAAAATCGAGCCCGTTTTCATTTTTAAGTTTAATATCGCAAATAATAATATCAATAAGATTAGAATGGAGAATTATATTGGCTTCCGATATGCTTTGTGCATGATAAACGTCTTGGACAAACACGTGCAATAGATCAATACTATTGGTGGCAAATTCAATATTATCTTCAAGAAAGAGGATCGCTTTATCTTTGAGACGTTCAAGCATCCCTTATCTCCGTTTTAATTTTAATTTACTGATTTTATCCCATACGCATCGCAAGAATATCTCAAAATTGAAGGTTTTATTAGCACTTACCAAAATAAACTATTTTTACACCTATGTTTGCACTTTTGAACCACATTTGTATGTTACAATATTGGCAATTAAAAGTAAAAAGGAACTATTCCTCTAATGAAAACTATACCTTCAAATTTGCAATCTTCAATAGCTCTAACAGCGTTATTGATGGGATTTACCGTTCATGCACAGGCGGCAGAGCAAAAAGTCTCTTATTTCGACGGTAAGGAAAATCGTACCATGTCGGTAGAGAGCGCAAATTTTGCTCCAACACACCCTGATTGCTGTTTAGAGAAAAAAACGCTTCCTGTTGCAGCGGCGGTTCCAGTTGTTAAAAGTGAAGGAGATGCAGATGGAGACGGTGTCGTTGATTCAAAAGATCAATGTCCTGATACCCCAAAAGGATATCAAGTTGATATCAAAGGGTGTCCGAAAAGTGTCACACTACACCTGAACTTTGCATTTGCCTCCAACCTAATCCCTACATCTGCCGCTCAAGATGTTATTGATCTCACAAATTTTATGAAAAACAATCCCGCTTCAAATATCACGATTGTAGGACATACTGATATTATCGGAAATGATGAACGAAATCAGCCCCGTTCCGAAGCTCGCGCACGTGCATTAGGTGATAAATTGATCACAAACGGTATCGATGCCAATCGTATCAAAACCTCGGGTAAAGGATCGCATGAACCGATCGCTACCAATGATACCGATGCAGGCCGTGCACAAAACCGCCGTATCGAAGTCGAAATTCGTTAATTTATCTGCCTCACAATTTCCCTTGATGGGAAATTACTCTTTAAAATAGTTTTCTGATACTTCTTTTAATCGTTGGTAAATTTTCTCAAAATCGGTCGAATAAACTCGTGTTTCGGCTATCGAGGTGATAAAGTTTGTGTCTTTCTCCCACCTCGGAACCAAATGCAGATGGATATGCTCAGCAATCCCTGCTCCCCCTGCACTCCCTAAATTCATCCCGATATTGACACCGTGTGAGCCAAAGCTCTCTTTGAGCATTTTTACACCGCGCTGCGCCAAAGCGGTGATATGCAGCCATACTTTTGGCTCAAGTGCTTCTAGGGAATCGGTATGATGATGGGGGATAATCATAAAATGGCCGGGGGTATAAGGGTAGCGGTTCATGACGATAAAACAGTGCTCATCCCGATAAAGAACATGGAGCGATTCATCATGGTCTGCATGTGTGCTGATATGACAAAACACACACCCTTCACTCTTTTCACCGCTCACGTAATCGTTTCGCCATGGGGCGTATAAAATATTGTCCATACTAGACCTTTTAAGTCCGTTCGCCCTGAGCCTGTCGAAGGGTAGCTAACCCGTGGTTCGACAAGCTCACCACGAACGGAAGTGGTTTAAATAAAATTCGGTGCGTCATTGGCGAACAAAATGATATCACCTGCACGGGTCACTTCACCTAAAGTTTTTACCATTTGCGATTTATCAGAGAGCATAATTTTTTGAGGGACATTGAGCTCTTTATCAAATTGCGCCGCATTGAGTGCCCCTGTGATGATCGCAATATCAAATACACCGTTAATTGCACGGATAAGCTCGCTGTTAAGCTCTTCCGTGCTCTCAACCAATCCCGGTGTCACGATTACTTTGCGCCCATTATGCAGCGAGCAAAGGCGCACCCCTTCCAACATTCCGTCAATATTGCCGTTGTAACCGTCATCAAGGATGATTTTACCCCCCGCATCGATCCGCTCAAGACGGTGTTCGACACTTTTGAGTTTTTCAACGGCTGAGACAATTTCATCCGAGCTCATCCCCATCTCCTGCGCAATCAAAATTGCCGCATTGATGTTGATCGTTTGGAAACCGCCGAGTACAGAGGTATGAAAATGACGATTTTCACCGTTTACGCTCACATCAAAATCAAGCCCCTCCAAGGTTGCCTCAAGATTATGGATATCATCCCCGAAAAAGGTGACCTTTTCATGCGGTTCATCCGTCACCGAGGTATGGATAAAGGCCCGTTTGAGGCGGTTTGACTGAATAATTTCAAGTTTGGTACGCTGAATACGCTCCAACGTTTTAAAATACTCCAAATGTTGAGGCCCCACTTTCCCAACGACGACAATCTGAGGATGAAGAAGCTGTGCAATGGCATAGATATCGCCGATCTCACGCGCTCCCGCTTCACAAATATAGACTTGGGTATTGGACGGGAGCGATTCGTTAACATCACGAATGATACCGCCGAGCGTATTAACACTGCGCGGGGTTGCATAGACATTAAATTTTTGACCCAACACCTGAGCAATAAAGTTTTTCATCGAAGTCTTACCGTAGCTTCCGGTAACGCAGATAATGGTTAAATCAGACATCGAAGCAATTTTACGCGACGCTTCACGCTTATAGGCCAAAAATAAAAACTTCTCAACTCCCCATGAAAGGAGATAGGTCAAAACAAGCGGAAAAATAACACTGTAACTGCTTGAGTATCCTTTGAACATGATAAGAAGATTCAATAAAACCGCTATCGAGCCCAAAAGGATGAGAAATCGTTTGACACGCCATGTCAAAATCAGTTTTTTATCAAGACGTTTAATCCACACACCAAGGAGGGGAAGATACGCTAAAACAACGTAGAGAGAGTATTCTCCTGCCATATAATAGAGGATAAAAGGGACAATAAAATAGATAAAATGCCAAGAACTTTTATGGTGACGCAATACCACCCGCTCAATCCGATAATCGTACCATTGTAAGTTGGTAATGAGATACCAACCCAATGCCATTACAAAAATGATATTAGCGATAAACGGGACCATTTGTGTCAATTCCATACTCTCTCCTTAGTGCTCTAAACTTTTTAAAACGATTTTTTCGATCTCCTTGGCAACGGTAGCACCTTGTTCCAAAAAGAAGTAGTGATCCCCGTCAAACTCAACCACTTTTGAGTCAGAGATAAGCTCGGCAATTTTATGCGCTGTCCACATCGGTGTTGCCGTATCCTGATGTCCGAAACAAAGCAAAGCTTTCCCTTTGTAAGCACGAAATTTTTCGCTGAAATCTTCGTTCACAACACTTTTAAACGTCTCATACATCGGTTGCGATAATCCTTGCGCATCTGGGGCAACGAAAAAGCGGCGTAGCTGTGTAAGACCAGTCAGTTTCAGCAGTTTGAAGAGGGCAATTTTCGCCCGAATTTTGAACGGTTTAGGGACAAGTATCCCCGCAGAACCGACCAATACTAAATATTCCGGGTTCAAAAGTGTAGCCACTTTACCGCCGAAAGAGTGACCTAAAATAATCATTTTATCCGCTTCGATTAATGAAATAAAAGATTCCAGAATCGTTGCATAATCTTCAGTAGTCAAGGACATATTGCACGTTGAGTTTCCAAAACCGGGCATATCGATGTAAATATGGCGAAACTGCTTGAGATGAGCACCGAAAGCGTGTTTCATCAGATTTTTATGAGAACCCCATCCGTGCAGAAAAATAATATCGTAATGGGCACTCGGATTGAGGATCTCATAGCTGATGGAAAACGTATGCTGTTTGTATTGAACGCTCTTAACTGCCACGCTTATTTCCCTTTGGCTTGAGAAATAGAATGGATATAATCGTAATTGACCCGAATCGCTTTTTTATCCGGCAATGATCCAAGCAGTTTGTGGATAGAGCTGCTAAAATCTTCAAAGAGATAATTTGCCATTGACCCCGGAATCGGGTTCACTTCGTTAAGATAGACTTCACCCTCGATCTCAAAGAAATCGCATCGGATAAGAGCTCCTTCGAATAACGGCAGGTAAATCGTTTTAAATGCATCACGCAATTGCTGAACCAACGTATCACTTACCGCTGCTTCGGCAACGTTTCCTGAGCGGGAAAAATCGAGGTATTTTTTCTCAAAGTCTAGGAACTCAGCTTTTTGAGGCTCTTCAACGATCGAGTAGGTAATCTCTCCGCGTGCGCTGAAACCGGCAAGATTGTACTCTTTAACACCCGAAATAAACGGCTCGATCAAAAGGACATTATCAAATTCAAACGCCACATCAAGCGCGTAATCAAGTTCTGATGCTTCACGAACGATACTCACCCCGATTGAGCTTCCCAAACGGGCAGGTTTAACGATAAACGGATACTCAGTGGTAATAACTCTTTTATCCTCTTTATGAAGGACCTCATACGGCAATGTTTTGACACCGAGTGAAGCGGCGAACCACTTAGTATAATGTTTGTCAAAACTGAGCATGGACGCCTCTTTGCGAGGACCGATGAAAGGGATATGAAAAAAGTCCATCAATGAGGCGATAGAGCCGTCTTCACCGTCGCCACCGTGGATCAGGTTGAGGATAGGCATCTCATGTTTTTTGCTTCCGAACATTCCGCGCTGTTCAAACCCGCCGTTGGTGAGGAAAATTTGGGGCATCTTGCGATGTTCACCGCGTGAGAAGGTGATCGCTTTCATTTTTGCGCCGTCAATAAGATAAAATTTATGATCTTGATCACAAAAAATAAAACTGAGTTCGAAACGCTTCTCTAATTTTTCTTTTACCGTAATCGCACTTACAATGCTGATTTCATGTTCATAACTTGCTCCGCCGAATAAAATGGCTAATTTCAATGTGTATCCTTTTAGAGTTTTTGGAGTTGTTTTAACGCTTCTTTGACTAACGTCGGTGTGTCCGTTGCATGTGACTGACTTAAAGCCTTGGCAATCTGCTCTTTTTTGAATCCAAGTGACTCTAACGCCATCATGGCTTCCGTTGTAGCAGAATTTACCAATGGGGCCGTATTTAAAAGAACGGCATCGAAACCGGCTAATTCAACCATAATCCGTGCTGCACTTTTAGGCCCGATTCCCGGAACTTTTTTCAACGCATTCACATCTTTAGATGAAATAATACCCGCAAACTGCTCCGGCGTAAAGGTCGAACAGATAGCAAGAGCAGCTTTTGGCCCGATTCCGTTGATTTTCAGCATTCCCTCAAAGAGGATTTTTTCACTTTTTTCGGCAAATCCATAGAGCTGTTGAGCGTCTTCACGGATGACATGATGAATATGCAATCGTGTTTTTGAAGAGCCGATCGTGCTATAGGTATGCAATGAGATAAAAACCTCATAAATGACACTGTTGACATTGAGATGAACCGACGAGGGCTCTTTGTAATCAATAATTCCTTCTAATCCGACGATCATGACGATAACACCTTAATGGTAAATTCTCCATCTTCATCCTCATGCAATCCCAGTATCGTCTCATCCGAATTGTGACTTGGAACGTACATCACTTCAATAGGGGGATCAATCAGTTTAAAAATAATCTCATTATGATTTTTCCAACGATCATGGTTGATAATCCGAGCATCGAATATTCCGCTTTGGAGTGCCGTATGTTTTTCACTCAGCCACGCATACTGATCTTCTTTTGTTTTTAATTCACTACGGAGTTCGTCCATTTTTCCTTTAAACTGCTGATGCTGTTGGTACTTTTCGACAAAAGCGCTTGGCATTTTAATACCGTTTTGTTTATAGTGAACCAATTTGTGTTTAAGTTCCTCCATCGCCGGAGCATTTTCACGCCATGTTTGCTCGTATCCGGCAAGCTCTCGTTTAATATCTTTAATCGATTTTTTTGCCAGTTCCATTTTTTTGGATTGTTCTGAGAGGTTATCAATCGATTCATTCAGCAGAGGATCGATGATAAATTGGTTTTCTCCCCCCTGCAAAGCTTTGATCTCGATTTTATGTGATGCCGTCATTTTGACGTGAGAACCCAAAAGTTCAATCGTAATCTCACGCGCACGAATTTTTCCACCTGTTGCTTGACGAATAAAGACCGTTTCTGCGTCAACGATACCGTGTTCAAGTCGAGTGATATTGACCGTTTTACCGTACGCCGTCCCTTTGTGAATATTGATACTTAGTTCATCGGCAGTGATCGTGGCACTCTGATGGACTTGCCCCTCTACGGTTGCTTTTTTGGCGGTAACTTTCGCATTAGAACCGATATTTCCATCGATATTGATGACATTAACCGTCACTTCCATCCCCATACCGATAGCATCTTTCATCGAATCTTTTTCACTTACATTGATGGAGACATCGGCATCGAGCTGTGTATCGATCGATCCTGTCGTTCTAAAACTGATCTCTTTAACGTCCACTTCGGTTTTGATATCGTAAATACCCCCCTCAAAAGTGACGTATCCCCCAGCAGCTGCTCGGTATTCAATCGAATTTTGAGTATCGATCACTGCGATTTTTTCACCTGTACCGAAGGTTGGCTCAAATTTAATAATCGGTTCTTTAGGAACAATAAATTCTCCACGACAATTTCGCCCGTTTTCACCCTTACGTGCCTTAACGTACTCTATCAACAGTTCATCTTTGACCACACTGATCACAAAACCCCGTTTTGAATAGTCAATCCTGTCATGTTCTTCCTGTTTTTTTCGTTTGGCTTCAAAATGGAGAATCAGCTTGTCGTTGATCGTTTCAATCGGTTCATGTCCTTGGGCTATCAGATAACGTTCCTGTTCTTCAAAACGGTATTCGCCCAAAACACGGATTTTCGCTAAAAGTGCCTCAAGATTTGAAAGCATCATCGAGTCAAAAAGATTGATCATCATATTGGCCCGAAGTTTTTTCTTATTGACCAGGTGGAGAAAGTCTTGCTGGAATTGGTCGTAGTATACGGCGTCACTCCCCGCTTTTATGGTTAAATAAATTTTACACAATGTCGTATTTCCACCGATGGAAATATCAATCGTATCCAGCAGTGAAGGTTTGCTAATCAGAAAAATTTCAATTTCGTAAATTTGTTTGAGTTCAAATTTTGGATTTAACAAAAGATCCTCTGTTAAATCTCTGGCTTCATCCGAAGAGAGTTCAACCCAGTCATCGGAAGGACCGTTAACGATGGTTCGGCTAAACGTTTGGGTATCAAGAAGATTAAAAT